>JAJDNY010000015.1 GCA_022340425.1 Desulfobacteraceae bacterium
CCGCATCCCTGATCGATTACGTGCGCATCTGCGACCCTCACAGCCTGGAGGACGTGGCGTCAGTCGCCCAGTCGGCGCTGATGGCGCTGGCCGTCAAGGTGGGGGCGGCGCGCCTGATCGACAACGCGCTTTTGACGCCGACCTGACCGACTGATCCCAATCAAGGTTTGCCCCTAAGAGGACGACAAGTGGGCCATCACCCGATGCATTACCCAGAGGGCTGACCGCAAAGGCCCGCAGCGGAAATCTTACGGGCATTTTACCACCAAGGAGTGAACGATGAGCAATGAACAATTCTTTTTTACCTCCGAGTCGGTGACCGAGGGCCACCCCGACAAGGTTGCCGACGCGATCTCGGATGCCGTCCTGGATGCCATCATGGCCCAGGACCGCAGCTGCCGCGTGGCCTGTGACACCATGGTTACCACCGGCCTGGCCTTCATCGCCGGTGAAATCACCACCGAGTGCTACGTGGACATGCCCCAGATCGTGCGTGACACCATCCGCGATATCGGCTACTGCTCCTCCCAGATGGGCTTCGACTACCAGACCTGCTCGGTGATCACCAGCATCGACCACCAGTCGCCGGACATCGCCCAGGGGGTCAATGTCGGCCAAGGGCTCTACAAAGACCAGGGCGCCGGCGACCAGGGGTTGATGTTCGGCTTCGCATCGGATGAAACCCCCGAGCTGATGCCCATGCCCATCATGTACGCCCACAAGCTCTCGCGGCGGCTGGCGGTGGTGCGCAAAAACGGGGCGCTTGACTTCCTGCGTCCCGACGGCAAGACTCAGGTGACCATCGAGTACGAAAACGGCTCCCCCAAACGGGTGGATGCCGTCGTGGTGTCCGCCCAGCACAAGCCGGACGTGACCTACGAAGACCTCCGCGAGGCCATCATCGAAGAGGTCATTAAGAAGGTCATTCCGGCCAAGATGACCGACGGCGACACCAAGTACTTCATCAACCCCACCGGCCGTTTCGTCATCGGCGGCCCCATGGGCGACTGCGGCCTGACCGGTCGCAAGATCATCGTGGACACCTACGGCGGCCAGGGCAGCCACGGCGGCGGGTGCTTTTCCGGCAAGGACCCCTCCAAGGTGGATCGCAGCGCCTCTTACATGGGGCGCCATATCGCCAAGAACATCGTCGCCGCCGGGATTGCCAAGAAATGTGAAGTCCAGATCGCTTACGCCATCGGGGTCGCCGAACCGATCTCGATCATGGTCGACCTGATGGGCACCGGCAAAATTCCCAAGTGCCGCGTCAAAGAGATCGTGCGCGAGGTTTTCGATCTGCGGCCGGCGGCCATCATCGAATACCTCGACCTGCTGCGCCCCATCTACCGCAAGACCTCGGCCTACGGCCATTTCGGCCGCACCGAACCCGAATTTTCATGGGAGCAAACCAACATGGCGGAGACCATCAGGGAGAAAGCCGGGCTCTGATTTTCTTCTCATCCAGGCGACGGAGGCGGCGGGGCGGTTTGCGGACCGCCCCGGTTTTTTAATCCTCGTCGGACGACAACCAAAGACGATTTGAAAAGGAGAACCGCAAGATGCCGATCGCACCTGCCGATATACCCCGCAACCAAATCCTGGCGCTTGATCTCAGCCTGCCTTACAAGGTGGCCGATCTTTCCCTGGCCGAGCTGGGCGCGCGGGAAATGAAACTATCCGAAAAAGAGATGCCGGGGCTGATGGCCGTGCGCCAAAAATACGGCGCCCGGCAGCCCCTGGCCGGTATGAAGGTCATGGGCAGCCTCCACATGACCATCCAGACCGCCATGCTGATCGAAACCCTCAAAGTGTTGGGGGCCGATATCCGCTGGGCGACCTGCAACATCTTCTCCACCCAGGATCACGCCGCCGCGGCCGTGGCGCGCTCCGGGGCCGCGGCGGTCTTCGCCTGGAAAGGCGAGACCCTGGAGGAGTTCTGGTGGTGCACCGAGCAGGCCCTCACCTGGCCGGACGGCAGTGGGCCGGACCTGATCGTAGACGACGGCGGGGACGCCACCCTCTACGTTCACCAGGGGGTGGCGGTTGAAAAGGACCCCGGCCTGCTAGAAAAATCCTACGAGAGCGAGGACATGAAGTGCCTGATGGCCCGTCTGGCCCTCAGCCATGCCCAGGACCCCGGCCGCTGGACGCGGGTCGCCGCCCGGATCCGGGGAGTTTCCGAGGAAACCACCACCGGGGTGCATCGCCTCTACCACCTGGCCAACCAGAAGGCCCTGCTCTTTCCGGCGATCAACGTCAACGACGCCGTGACCAAGTCCAAATTCGACAATCTCTACGGCTGCCGCGAGTCCCTGGCCGACGGCCTCAAGCGCGCCACCGACGTGATGATCGCCGGCAAGGTGGTGGTGGTCTGCGGCTACGGTGATGTGGGCAAGGGCTGCGCCCAGTCCATGCGGGGCTTCGGTGCCCGGGTGATCGTGACCGAAATCGACCCCATCTGCGCCCTGCAGGCCGCCATGGAGGGCTACGAGGTCATGCCCATGGAGGACGCCGTGGAGCGCGGCGATATTTTCGTCACCGCCACCGGCTGCATCAACGTCATCACCGGCGCGCACATGGAGGCGATGAAGGACGAGGCCATCGTCTGCAATATCGGGCATTTCGACAACGAAATCGAGATGAGCTACCTCTACCGGAACAGCGCCTGCCGCAAGACCCCGATCAAACCCCAGGTGGACCGCTGGACTCTGGCATCCGGGCGTTCCATTATCGTGCTGGCCGAAGGCCGCCTGGTCAACCTGGGCTGCGCCACCGGGCACCCCAGTTTCGTCATGAGCAACAGCTTCACCAACCAGTGTCTGGCCCAGATCGAGCTGGCCAGCAAGGACCTGGAAAAGCGGGTCTACACGCTGCCCAAAAAGCTCGACGAGGAAGTGGCGCGGCTGCACCTGGAGCGGATCGGGGTCCGTTTGGACCGGCTGTCCCGGGAGCAGGCGGATTATCTGGGGGTCTCGGTCGAAGGCCCCTATAAACCCGACTATTATCGCTATTAAATTTTTTCAGGGTCGCGGTAAGAAATAATTCCAAAACATTGCGACGGATTTTGGTTCGTCATCAAGGCGCATCCGTCGGCGCATATCGAGATATGTGCCGGCGGATGAAACGCCGAGGACGGGCCAAAAGACAAGCAAGATGTGGAGTTATTTTTTGCCGAGGCCCTCAGACCCGGCCGCCGCTCCAGCGCAGCTTGGCCTTCAGTATGTCGAAATAGTTCTGTCCGGGCAGGGTGATCATCCGGACGGGGTGGCAGCCCTTGGTGACGATGATCCTGTCGTTGCCGTCGATGTCGAGGCCGGCCTGGCCGTCAAAGGTCAGCATGATATCCGCCGAGTCGGCGTCCAACTGAAGCATGATGCAGACCTCTTCCGGGACGATCACCGGCCGGTTGGTGAGGGTGAAGGGGCAGATCGGCGTAATCAGGATGCCGGGAACCGCCGGGTGGACCACCGGGCCGCCCGCCGCCAGGGAATAGGCGGTGGAGCCGGTGGGGGTCGAGATGATCAGACCGTCAGCGCGGAAGGTGGTGAGGTAATGATCGTCGATGGAGGTCCGGATGTTGGCCAGGCGCGCCAGTGCGCCCTTGTTGATCACGATGTCGTTTAGGACCGTTTCGCGAATCACCTCCTTGCCCTGGCGCAGCACGCGCACCAGCAGGCGCATGCGCGACTGGGTTGAAAAGGGCTCCGCGAGAATCCGATCGGCCGCGTTGAACAGGTCGTCCTCGGTTATCTCGGCCAGAAAACCGACTTCTCCCAGTTTTACCCCCAGAATCGGGATGGGCTGATCCCCGATCCACCGCACGGCGCTTAAGAAAGTGCCGTCGCCGCCCAGCACGAAAACGCAGAAAAGATCCGCCGGCGCCGGGGGGGCGGCGCCTTCGGAAATCCGCCGGTTGATCGGCAGGGTGCTCTCCTTGCGGACCACCGTACACCCCCGAAATTTGAGCCACTCCTCGAAGGCATCCGCCTTCCTGCCGGCCTCCGGGTCATTTTTGACCACCAAACCGATCCGCTTCGCCAACCGTACCGCCTTCCTGTTGCGGGCTGCCAATTCAGGGTTGAAAATCGCCGTGCCTGCCCGTCGGCAACAGCTCAGAAGTCTATGCGCTGATGAACGCCGGCAACAAGATTTCAATTATAAGGATAATTTCAAAACGGCAAGGGGTTTTTGGAAAGATCCCAAAATTCTTTTGACTTGACGAGGTTACGCTGAATCTCTATAAAAAACTCATTTTACGTGAGCGGAATTTTCTTGAAGCGATAAAAGGTCAAAAATCCGAAAGTTTTGTAAAAGGGTCAAGTTGCGGCGCGTAAATCTCGCGGATTAAAGGACTACTTATCTGCGCCTTAGGGGACCCAGAGATACTGCGCAAGGCGGAAATTGCCCTTTTTATCGTTATTGCCATCAATGTTTGGTTCTTAAACCGTCAATCAGGAGGGAGGAGATTATGTTAAAACGTCATTCTCGTGTTTTGGCAATATCAATTGCAGGCATGCTGGCCATTACCCTTGTTGTCGCATGTTCGCAAAAGGAAGAAACTGTGGTCGTTCAAAAAGAAGAAGTCAAGCCGGTTAAAATTGCCGTAGTGGGACCCCACAGCGGTGACTTGGCTTCTTATGGAATTCCCACCGTGCGTGCGGCCGAGTTAGTAATGGAACGGCGCAATGCCCTATGCGGTGTCAACGGCCGATCCATTGAGTTGGTAGTGGAAGATGATGTCTGCAAGCCTGAAATAGCCACCAGTTCGGCTACCAAGGTCGCCGGCGAAGGCGTCCATGCCGTATTGGGCCACATCTGTTCGGGCGCCACCAAGGCTGCCTTGGGAATCTACAAAGACACAAACCTCGTGGCCATGTCGCCGTCAGCCACCAACCCGGCCCTTACCCAGAGCGGCGACTATCCCAATTTCTTCCGCACAATTGCCTCGGATGATGCCCAGGCAAAGCTGGAAGTGGAATTTGCCTTAGGCGTTTTGAAAGTCTCAAAGATTGCCGTGCTGCACGACAAGGGCGATTACGGCAAAGGATTGGCCGAATTTGCCAAAGGCTTCATCGAAGCCGATTCGCGCGGTGAAGTGGTCTTATACGAAGGCGTTACTCCCGGAGCTGTGGATTACTCCGCGGTGGTCAATAAGATCGACCAGTCCGGTGCTGAAGCTGTCATATTTGGCGGCTATCATCCAGAAGCCTCTAAAATTGTCTCTCAAATGCGCAAAAAAGGCATGACCACCATTTTTATTTCCGATGATGGTGTTAAGGACGATACCTTTATCAAAGTGGCCGGCGAATATGCCGAAGGCGTTTATGCCACCGGTCCTATGGACACCACCAATAACCCCCTTGCCATCGAAGCCGTCGAAGCCCACAAGAAAAAGTATGGCGAGGATCCGGGCGCCTTCTTTCTGAATGCTTATGCGGCTGCTCAAGCCCTGATCAACGCGGTGGAAAAATCCTGCTCCACCGATTATAACGACATCGTCAACGTGCTGCGCAACGAGTGGGTAGCCACACCGCTGGGAATTATCAAGTTTGATGAGCGTGGGGACGCCATTGGTGTGGGTTTTGCCATGTATCAGGTCAAAAATGGTGCCTATGAAGAAGTAATATAAGCCAATGCGGCGAATTAATTGGGGAACGGGCGCACCGCCGCCTGTTCCCTAATTTTTACCGGACGGTTTCAGTCATGGCTGAAAAGGGTGAGATGAGTCGATGAACATTGATTATTTCTTTCAAATGTTTTTAGGCGGTTTGACCCGCGGCAGCATCTACGCTCTGATCGCCTTGGGATACACCATGGTCTACGGCATCATTCAGCTGATCAACTTCGCCCATGGTGAAATCTACATGATTGGCGCCTTCACCGGCCTGATCGTGGCCGGCCTGATGACTTTATCGGGTTGGAACAGTCTATCCATCTTGGTGATCGCCTCCATGGCCGCCGTGGTCTATGCTTCCGCCTACGGCTGGACCATGGAAAAAATCGCCTACAAGCCTTTGCGCAAGGCCCCCCGCTTATCGGCTCTGATCAGCGCCATTGGCATGTCGCTGTTTTTGCAAAACTACGTTCTGCTAGCCCAAACCTCCGACTTTTTGCCCTTTCCCAATTTGATTCCTGAGTTTAAATTTCTCAAGCCCGTCGAGCATATCGTGCGCTCATCGGAGATTGTCATCTATGTCACCACCGCCGTGGTTATGGTTCTGCTGACAGTGATGATTAAGTTCACCCGCATGGGCAAGGCTATGCGTGCCACCTCCCAGGATCAGGAGATGGCCATGCTGGTAGGGGTGGATGTCAACCGAGTGATCTCGACCACATTTGTAGTCGGATCGGCAACCGCAGCCCTGGGTGGTATCCTGATCGCTTCGCACATCGGCCAGATCAACTTCTACATCGGTTTTATTGCCGGCATAAAAGCCTTTGTGGCCGCGGTTCTGGGCGGTATCGGTAGCATGCCCGGTGCCGTTCTGGGCAGCCTGGTGCTGGGCTGGACCGAGAGCTTTTTTACCGGCTACATCTCCAGCGACTATGAGGATGTCTTTGCCTTCCTCTTTTTGGTCTTTATTTTGATTTTTCGACCATCTGGAATCTTGGGCCGCAAGGAGACCGATAAGGTATGAAGCGATCCCAAACACCTGACTCTCCGAAAAGCCAAGTGCTTGGAGTGCGTCCTCACGCCAGTGCCGGGGCCGTATCGCCATTGAACTGGGATGAGTTGAAAAAATCAGTGCTGGCTGCCATCTGGTTTATGTTCCTGACCTTCCCGATAATGGCTATCCGCGTCAATACCATCTATAAAACCATTGAATGGCGCTGGTCCCGGGTAGCTATGGTGGGCATCGGCGTCTTTTTTCTCTCCTATCTCTGGCGCTACCTTATCCGCCGCAAGGAGGCCGGCCGCAAGCAACGCGAAAGTGGAGAGACCACTTCTTTAAGCCTTAGCCAAAAAATCATCAAAAATCCGCGATTGGCAAGACCTGCCATTCTCGCAGTGGCCATTTTCTTTTTGATCTTCCCCCAGGTTTTTTCTCTTTATCAAATCGATATCATGACCACCGCCCTGATCTATGTGGTGGTGGCTTTGGGATTGAACATCGTGGTGGGTCTGGCCGGATTGTTGGACCTGGGTTACGTCGCTTTTTATGCCGTAGGCGCATACTCCTATGCCCTGCTAAATTATCATTTCGGGATCGGATTCTGGCTGGCTCTGCCAATCGGAGGGGCCATGGGTTTCATTTTCGGTATCATCCTCGGTTTTCCCGTGTTGCGGTTGCGGGGTGACTACCTGGCCATTGTGACCCTGGGTTTCGGAGAAATCATTCGACTGGTCCTGGAAAACTGGAATGAATTCTCCTTTGGCCCTAGCGGAATTGCCAATATCCCCCGCCCGGGATTCTTTGGTATGCAGTTCAGCCTTCACCAGAACCATATTTTTATCTACTACCTGATGATCGGCCTGAGCCTGTTTACCATCTTTGTGGTGCGCCGCCTGCAGGATTCGCGTATCGGCCGCGCCTGGATGGCTTTAAGGGAGGACGAAGTCGCCTGCCAGGCCATGGGCATCAACAAAACCCGAACTAAACTAAGCGCATTCGCCTTGGGTGCGACTTGGGCCGGCATGGGTGGGGTGATGTTTGCCGCCAAGACCACTTTCATCAACCCGGCCAGTTTCACCATTTGGGAATCGGTAATCATACTATGCTGCGTGGTGCTGGGTGGAATGGGTTCCATCGTGGGGGTTATCTGCGGGGCCTTCGCCCTAAAATTGCTGCCCGAATATTTCCGTGCTTTTTCCGAATACCGCATGCTGGCTTTTGGCTTGGTGCTGGTACTGATGATGGTTTTTCGGCCAGGTGGATTGATCAGCAACGTACGACGGGTTTACAAGTTCGAGGGTACCAACCCAATTCATGGAAAGTAATAATCCCATGCAGACTGTTTTGGAAGTCTCCCAACTCACCATGGATTTCGGTGGCCTTCGGGCCCTGGACCAAGTCGACCTGGTGGTTAACAAAGGTGAAATCGTAGCTCTAATCGGTCCCAACGGTGCCGGCAAAACCACCTTGTTCAACTGCATCACCGGCATCTATAACCCCACCTGCGGTCAGATAACTCTCACCACACCGGGAACGGGCGAAACTTGCCGGCTTAATGGTCTTAAACCGGATCAGATCACGGCCAAGGGAATGGCGCGCACCTTCCAGAACATTCGCCTCTTCCAAAACATGACCGTCTTGGAAAACGTCATGATTGGTCGTCATTGCCGCCTGCACACCGGCATCCCGGGAGCCATCTTCCGTCCGCCCCAAGCGCGCAAAGAAGAAAAACAAGTGATTGTTGACAGCTATCGCATTCTGGAGAAGTTTGGTCTGGCCGCCTTTGTCAATGAGTTCGCCAAAAACCTGCCATACGGCGCCCAGCGCCGCCTGGAGATCGCCCGAGCCATGGCCACAGAACCCTTTTTGCTGCTGCTGGACGAACCGGCCGCCGGCATGAACGCCCAGGAGACCAGGGAACTTGATTTTCTTATAGAGCAGTTGCGCAACAAGGAAAAAATATCGATCCTGCTCATTGAACACGACATGAAACTGGTCATGCGCCTTTGTGATCTAATCTATGTAGTCGACTACGGCAAAAAGATCGCTGCTGGTACGCCTCGGGAAATCAGCCGCAACCCCGAAGTGATCAAGGCCTACCTTGGAGAAGAGGTTGATGCTTAAACTGAATGAAATCCATACCTATTACGGCAATATCCAAGCCCTCAAAGGAGTTACCCTTGAAATTTCGGAAGGTGAAATCGTGACCTTGATCGGTGCTAACGGCGCTGGTAAATCAACCACTTTGATGTCCATCTGCGGCGTTGTTCCGCCGCGCCGAGGGGAAATTCTTTTTGGAGAAAAACCTATCCATGACATGGCCCCCAACGACATTGTCGCCTTGGGCATCTGTCAGGTGCCCGAGGGGCGGCGGATCTTTCCGTTTCTGACCGTTTTAGAAAACCTTGACATGGGAGCCTTCCTGCGCAAGGACAACGCAAAAATCAAATCCGACTTGGACTATGTCCTCCAACTGTTTCCCATTCTGGCCGAGCGCCGCAACCAGGCCGGCGGCACCCTGAGCGGCGGGGAGCAGCAGATGCTGGCCATTTCCCGGGCGCTGATGGCTCGTCCCCGGCTGCTGTTGCTGGACGAGCCCTCCCTGGGTCTGGCCCCCCTGGTGGTGCGCCAGATTTTCGAGATCATAGGGAAAATCAACCAGGAGCAGAGAACCACCATCTTCCTGGTGGAGCAAAACGCCAACCTGGCCCTGAAGGTCGCTCACCGGGGCTATGTCATGGAAAACGGCCGGATCACCCTGGCCGATGCGGCCGCCAGCCTTTTGGCCAATGAAGCGGTCAGAAAAGCCTACCTCGGTATTTAGGGCCTCGGTAAAAAATAATTCCACAATCTTGCTTGTCTTTTGGCCCGTCACCGGCGTTGCATCCGCCGACACATATCGCGATATGCGTCGACGAATGCGCCTTGGTGACGAACCAAAATCCGGCGCCATCTTGTGGAATTATTCTTTACCGCGACCCTTAGCGCCGCCCGTCGGGTTGATTGGACACTCCCCCGCATGACCTCTCTTTGGTTTTACATTCTGCTGGCGCTCGTCGCCGGGGCCTGCCTGCCCACCCAGGCCGGGATCAACGCCCAGCTCAACCGCTGGACCCTCTCCCCGGTGTGGACCGCCGCGATCTCCTTCGCCGTGGGCACGGCCGCCCTGATCGTTTATGGCCTCCTGACCCGCGGGCCCCTGACGCTGCAAGGGCTTTCCGCCGGGACCCCCTGGTGGGTCTGGACCGGCGGGTTTCTGGGGGCCTTCTTCGTCTCGGCCACCGTGGTTCTGGCCCCGGCATTAGGGGCAGCCGCCATGGTGGCGCTGATTATCGCCGGCCAGATGCTGGTTTCCCTGGGACTCGATCATTTCGGCCTGCTGGGCTACCAGCCCCATCCGCTGACCCCCTGGCGGCTGGTCGGTGCGGCCCTGATCGTCGCCGGCGTGGTCCTGGTGCGGCGCTTCTAAACCCTTCCAAGGAGTTTTCAGGTCAACAGAAAGTAGACTGCCCCGACCGCCGCCAGGCTCAGGACGCGGAACCCCTGGCCCAGCAGCAGGAGCTGGACCCCCATGACCGGCGCAAAGATCCCCATGTAGTGCGGCAGTTGGTGGCGCAGGGCCCGGATCGGGAAGGCCACCAGGTTGCCGATCAAAAGCGCCAGGACCGTCTGCCGGGTGGTGAGCACGCCGGCCTCCAGCAGCGCGCCGGCAGCGGCAAAGCCCGAGGTGAACTCCGCGGCGAAGCTCAGGACCACCACCGAGAGCGCCTCCATCGGGATGAATGTCGTGACCACGTAGCGGGTCAGCCAGGCGCGGGCCTGGTCGAAAAGGCCGGCGCTGCCGGCCAGAAAAACGGCGATGTAGATGGGCACCACGTAAAGCGCCACACGGGTCAGGCGCAGCGGGAACTTGCGTCGGATGGCCGGCCAGATGTCCTCCCGCCGGCTGATGGGTGGCGGCCGGCGCTTGTCCCCGGCGGGGGATGCCATTTCCACCGGGGGGGCCGGGAGCCTGAAATGGCCGTAGGCCAGCAGGAGGAGCGTTCGCCCGAGGGCCGCCAGAAAGGTGAGCAGGAAGTAAAGCGCCCCGGCCCGTCCGGTCAGGGGGATGACGATGAAAAAAGTGGTGGGCAGGTGCAGAAAGAAGGCCGGAAACTGGTTGACCAGGTTGGTCAGAAAAAGCTGGCGGCGGGAGATCCGGCCCTCCTTGAAGAATTCCCAAAGCATGGCGTTGGCGGCCACCCCGGAGAAAAAGGCGGTGGTGAAGGTCGCGCTGCAGTGCGGGCCCAGCCGGCCGAAGCGGAAAAGAGGGCCGGCAAGAACCGCCAGGTAGCGGGTCCAACCGGCGGCCTCGATGAGCTGGCCGGCTACCAGGCCGGCCCCGATAAAGCCCAGCAGCCGGATCAGGGGCCACAGCAGCCGGCGGGCAAGGTGGGTCACAGTCAGCCCATCGATGGTCAGCAGACCTCCGGCCAGCATCAGCGCGGAGACCGCCAGGGATATGGTCAGCGCCCGGTAGGGGATGCCGCCCTTACGCCGACTCATTTCCCCTCGGGCGCTTGGCGATGATCAGGGTCAAATAGTGGGGCGGCATCTCGGCCAGCGCACGGATGTCGCGCACGATCTCCTGGTCGTCGTGGCCGCAGTTGCGGACGCCGAAGCTGTTGGGGAGCATGCCGGCCTCCTCGATGGCCCCCGCGATGCCCCGCACGTTGCGGTAGGACTTCAAAAAGACCACATTTTCGGGTGTGATCGTCAGCTGCCGCAGACGGTCGCCGCCCTTGACCCCCGACATGATCAAGAGCGCCTCCTCGCCCTCCACCAGGGGCACGTTGAGGGCGGCGGCGGCCGCTTGGTAGGAGGTGATCCCGGGCACGGTTTCCACCGGGACATGGGGGGCGGCGGCCCGGACGTATTTCAGGGTGTAGCCGAAGGTGGAATAGGTCAGGGGGTCGCCCAGGGTGAGAAAGGCCACGTCGCGACCGGCGTCCAGTTCGGTGATCAGGGTTTGTGCGTTGGCCTGCCAGGCGGTGCGCAGGGCCGCCCGGTCGCGGGTCATCGGGTAGGGCAGGCGCCGCACGGCGGTCCCGGGGGGGATGTGCGGCCGGGCGATCTCGACCGCGATGCTGTGGTTGTTCTTGGCGGATGCGGCCGTGAAGATCACATCCACCCGGCCCAGGATGCGGGCCGCTTTGAAGGTCAAAAGATCCGGGTCGCCGGGGCCGACGCCGATGCCGTATAGCGTGCCGGTGGGTGGGGTCATGGGGCTGCCTCTGCTGTGCTCGGGTTGAAGCGCTGCCGCGCCGCGGTTGGGGTTGACGATGGGCCTTCAGTGCGGGTCGAGCCCCGCGGCGCGCAAAATGGCCGCCGCCGACGGCTCGAAGACCGACGGGTAGAGGATTCTTCCGATGGCCGCGATGCCCAGCAGCAGCCGCGGCGTGGGGCGCGCCACGATGGTTTCGTCCACCAGGAAAACCGCATTTTCACGCACCGCCTTGAGGACCGCAAAGCCGGGCGTTGCGGTGATGGTCTCCCGGCTGACGGGGTTCATCACCCCCTGCTGGGCCAGGTAGAAGTCCAACTCGGCGGCATGCGACAGGACCCGTTCCGTGCCGTAAGCCGCGATGTTGGTGTCCCGGACGGGGGGCGCGTCGGCGGCCAGATTGATGCCGCCGGCGGTTTCCAGGGCGAAGATCGGCATGGAATCGGGGGAAAAGGTCTTCATCTTGCTGTGGATCGCCTCGAAGAAAACCCGTTTGGGGGTCTCCACCCGGTCCGCGAGGCCGGCAAAGGCCGCCACCGCCTGGCGAAAGCGCTCCGTCAGGGCGGCGGCCTGGGCCTTGCGGCCGCCGAGCACCCCGAGAATCTCCCAGTAGGCGTACATCTCCTGGATGGTGCCGGGCTGCAGCGAGACCACCGCGATCCCGCTTTTCTCCAGGCGCTCCATCAACGGGCGGTAGCCGCGGTCGATCATCGGCCGCACCAGGACGAGATCCGGCCGGGCCGCCAGAAACTTTTCGGGGTCGTCGTGGTAGGAGAACACCGGCTTGCGCCGGGCCGCGGGGGGGTGCGACTCGTGACGCGTGACGCCGATGATTTCGCGATCCAAGCCGAGCGCAAACAGGTTCTCGGTGTGGGCCCCGTAAAGGGAGATGATCCGTCCGAAAGGCTGTCTCACCACCCGCTGCCGGCCGCCCTGGTCGGTGATCCGGTTGCCGTCGGTCAGACCGAAGTCGGCCGCCCTCCCGGGCAAGGCCCCGGCCCAGCTGCCGGCGGCGACAATCAGCAGAAGGATGGCGGCTGGTTTCATGCGGCAGCCTTTCGGAAAGCGACCTGATGGGCGCCGGTAAATGCGTCGAAGGAAACCTTGGCGCTGACTCCGAAAACCTCCCCCAGGGTCTCCGCCCGCAACACCTCCCCGGTAGGGCCGTGGGCGACAACCCCGCCGGCCTTCATGAACACCAGACGGTCGCAGAAAGCGGCCGCCTGGTTGACGTTCTGGAAGACCGCGATCACGGTTTTGCCCGCCGTTCGCACCGCACCGGCGGTCAGGGCCAAGAGGTCCAGACAGTGGCCGATGTCGAGGTTGGAGGTGGCCTCATCCAGCAGCAATACCCGTGTGTCCTGGGCCAGGGCGCGGGCGAAGACCACCCGCTGGCGCTCGCCGCCGCTGAGCTCGGTGACCAAGGCGCCGCGCAGGGGCCAGATGCCGGTTGCTACCATGATCTCGCGGACCCGCTGGTGGTCCCCGGCCGAGGGCGCGGCAAAGCGCGGGATGAAAGGGTAGCGGCCCATCATGACGATTTCCTGGGCGGTGAAGGGAAAGTTGATGTAAAAATCCTGCGGTACCAGGGCGATTTCGGCGGCCAGGGCGCGGCGCGAATAGCCGTGGAGCGGCCTGCCGCGGTAGCGGATGGCGCCCGCAGCCGGGCGCCGGTGGCCGGCGAGAAGGTCCAGTAAGGTGGTCTTGCCGCAGCCGTTGGGTCCCAGAATGCCGTAAAAATGGCCCGCCGCCAGCGAAAGCGACACCCCCTGCAGGACGGGCCGGCGGGCGTAGGCGAACGCCACGGATTCGACTTCAAAGCTCATCGGCGGCTGCCCCGCATGGTCTGGCGCTTGCGGAAGACGTAGCAGAAAAACGGCCCCCCGATCAGCGCGGTCAAGACCCCGATGGGGATCTCGGTGGGCAGCAGGGCCCGGGTGGTGGTGTCGGCGCCCAGCAGCAGGATGGCCCCCGCCAGCAGGGAGACTGGAATCAGGCGGCGGTTGTCGGGGCCGGTCAGGGCACGCATCATGTGCGGCACCAGGAGCCCCACGAAGCCGATAATCCCGGAGACCGAGACACACACCGCCGAGACCAGGGACGCACTGACGATCAGCACCAGCGTGACCCGGCGCGTGTCCACCCCCAGAGAGCCGGCCGCGCGCTCGCCCATGGCCATCAGGTTGAGGTCGCGCGCAAAAAAGACAAAGACCGCCAGCCCCAGGCAGACGCAGACGAGGGTGAGGGCCACGTCCGTCCAGGTGCGGGAGGCGAAGCTGCCCATCAGCCAGAAAATGATCACGGCCACCTGCTCGTCGGCCACATACTTGAGAAAGCTGATGCCCGCCGAAAGGATCGCTGCCACCACGATTCCCGAAAGGATCAGGTTGTTGGAGGAGAGCCCGCCGGCCGCCGCGGACAGATAGACCACCACCGCCAGGGTGCCCGCGGCCCCGATGAAGGCGCACAGCGGCACCGAGTAGACCCCCAAAAAGTCAATGCCCAGCAGCAGGGCCAGCGCGGCGCCGAACGCCGCGCCGGCGGAGACCCCCAGGGTGTAGGGGTCCGCCAGGGGGTTGAGCAGGACGCCCTGGTAGACCGCCCCGGCCACGGCCAGCCCGCCGCCCACGATGGCCGCGGTCAGGATGCGGGGCAGGCGAACCTCCCACACCACCACGGGGTGGACCGGGTCCAGCGCCGCTGCAATTTCCGGCATCCCCGCGGTTTTGGCCGCCAGGATCCGGGCCACCTCGCCAATTCCAAGGTGGATATAGCCCAGCCCCGCAGACGCCAGGATAAGAATCCCCAGCAGGAGGGTCAGCAGCAACATCTGCAGGCCGGTGGAGCGTTGCACGCGGTTTTTGAAGTTGGGTTCCATCATCCTCTGGCAATGGCCCTCGGCAGCACTCTGGTCACCTGCCATAAACGGGTGCCGGGGGCCAGCGCCTGACGGTCTCCCCGGCACCCCGGTGCGGCAGTGGTTGCCTGCCGGGCAATTCCGCTGCCGGCCAGCGGAGCGTTGGGCGGCAATGGACCGGGACCCTGCGGCTACTCCAGCGGGATGCCGTTATCCCGGGCGGCATCCCGGATGTGCGCCACGAAAATCTGCGCAAATTGATCATTGGATCCCAGACCTTCCAGCACGGGCTCGACACTGAAACCCTTTCCGCTGAGAATCGTTTTCCAGGAGTCCGGCTCGTCGCTTGCCATGTCGTTCATGGCGTGATCCCCGGCCACGATCATAAGCGGTTTGAGGACGATTTTGCCGCTCTCAAAGTGCGACAGATAGCGGGCGACGTCATCGATTCCGGGAAACCCTTCCACGGCACCGATGTAGGTGACCACATCGGGATACATCTCGCGCATTTTTTTCTGGGCCTCGCCGTAAATGCCGGTGGACCAGTGTTCGTTGCCGTGTCCCATGTAGACCAGCATGGCCCCTTGCTTGCGGGCCAGTTCCACGTCCGCGGCCAGGGTTTTAAGGGCCTTTTCCATGTCCTCGTGGTAGCTGTAGCGGTCGCCGGGCATGCCCAGCGCCGGGCGGCCCATCACGATTTTGTCAAAGGGCTGCCATTTGGCCTTCATGGTGCGGATGCCGGCCAGGGCGCGCACATGGGCGGCCAGGTCGTGGGACTGCTCCATGAAAAAGATGTGGGTTGGCTGGACGATGATGCTGCGGTAGCCCTCCTCCATGAGCTCCCCCACCGTGGCGATGATGTTCTTGACGTAGAGGATCTCGGCGGGGATGCCCTGGTTGAGCCATTTTGCGGATTCGGCCTGGCGCTCCCGCCAGACCGCGCGGATGATGTTGGAGGTGAAGGTGATTTTGACCGGAACCCCGGGAAACGCCTTCTGGACCTCGTCCTGAATGTTGACGATCGCCGTGACTGCCGAAGGCACCGTGGTGCCGAAATTGGCCAGAACGATCGCCGTTTTTGATTTTACGCCCTCGGTCGGGCCGTGGTCGGCGGCGGCAGCGGGCGAGACGGTCAGAATGAACAGCAGAAAAGAGGATCCAAAAGCCATCAGGGCATTTTTCAACATTCCATCACTCCTTTACGGGTTGGCAATCTAAAGAAAGCGGTTGGTTGCGCCAGCCGCCGCCGAAGGGCGGTCGTCCTTAAAAAAACCTCCTGCCGGGGCACGTTGGCGCTCGGTTGTGGATCTTTTTTCCGGCACCTCCTTTCCATCGAGAGACCGGTCCCGCTGGGAGTTTTGCCAAGCCCAAACAAAAGCCCTTCAAGCCGATTTACGGCATGAAGGGCTGCACCCGTTTCACTTGACCCTCATTTCTGGCCGTTGGTTCTGTATCCGCGCAGCAAAACGGCCGATGACAAGGCAGGTCTTCTGGCTTACGGATCAACCGAGCACCCGCGCCTTCCCGTCTGAAGGGTTCCAGACAGTGGCATGTTGCGGGTGTCGTCCCCGATTACAGCAGCGGGACCGCTCCCGAATTTCACGGGATTCCCTATTAAGCCTTTACGGCACCTTGATTTTCCCCTCTAAACGATCGGCGGAAGTTTGTCAAGCAAGCTGCGGCGATTTGTGCCCCCTGGACACCGGGCAGGGCCAGTCGGTGCTTGCACCCAGGGCCTGAAGCAGGTCGATCGCCCGGGGGATGTGGCGGCCGACGGTGTCCACCCCGTGGGAGTCGTCGCCGGGGACGAGGGCGATGCCCATGGCGTGCGCGGCCTGCAGGATGGGGGCGGCGATATAGGGCTCGGTGGCGCCTTTGACCAGGGCGCGCACGTTGAAGTCCAGGATCAGGCCCAGATCCCGGATGCAGGCCAGGTTGCGCCGGATGCGGGTTCGGATCTCGGGCCGCTCCAGGCGCGCGCGGTAGTCCGGGTCGTAGACCCGCACCAGGTCGAAGTGGCCCACCACCGCCGGCTTGAGGGCTTGAATCATCTCCAGCTGCAGGTCGAAATAGCGGATGTAAAGGGCGTCCAACCCCCCCACGGCGTGGGCGGCCCGGGTGTAGGCCTCCGGGGAAAAATCGAAGTTGTGGTCGGCCACATGGTGCACCGAGCCCACCAGGTAATCCGGTGCGAAAGCGGCCGCCAGTTCGCGGGCGTAGGCGACGGCGCCGCTGTAGGTTTCGGTTTCCATCCCGACGAAGACCGTCATCCGGCCGGCGAAGGCGGCCTGCAGGCGGCGGCCGGTGGCGATATAGCGGGCGAAGCGCTCCCGCAGGGCCCGGGCGTCCAGACCGGCTGCGATCTCGTCCGGGTAGCGAAAGCGGTCCTCGGTCGGGGGCATGTGTTCGGTGATTCCGACCCAGGCGAAGCCCTGGGCGGCGTACGCCTCCAGGATGGCCTCGAGGCTGTCGCTGGCATGCTGGCAGAATTCACCGCTGTGGCCGCCGTGGACCGATACCAGGGCTGGGGGGGTGCCGGTGGTCATCGCGAACTCCTTTCGGGTGGGGTGGCATCGGCCCCGTTATAGTCGATCACCCCTGCCGGGGCAAATCGTTCCTTAAACCGGCCGCCGCGGCTGGAAAATCCGGGAGAAATGGTTATCATAACGACTGTGAATGCGGTGGACTGTTACCGACTTGTTTTTCTTACCCATTTCGACTAATGAATACGACAGGTGGTTGACGCCGCGCCGGATTGCAACGGCGCGTTTCGGCCGATCGCTGCTTGCCTCTATGAAAGACGAGCTGCCGTGACCTATCGAAACCTCGAAGACAGCATGGGCACCGTGCGGGTGCCGGTTGATGCCTATTACGGGGCCCAGACCCAGCGGGCAGTGGAAAATTTTCCCATCAGCGGCGCCCGTTTTGCGCCGGCCCTGATCCACGCCCTGGCACTGGTCAAACGCGCCGCTGCCCAGGTCAACACCGACCTCGGGCTTCTGGACGGCGCTGTCGCGGGCGCCATCGCCGCCGCCGCCCAGGAGGTTATCAACGGCCGCTGGGCAGACCAGTTCGTGGTGGATGTTTTCCAGACCGGCTCGGGGACCTCCACCAACATGAACATGAACGAGGTGCTGGCCGCCCGGGCCAACGAAATATTGACCGGGCGCCGGGACCCCAAGCAGCCGGTGCACCCCAACGACCACGTCAACCTGGGCCAGTCCAGCAACGACGTGATCCCCTCCATGGTTCACGTCGCGGCCCTGGGGATGCTGCAGCGGGAACTGCTGCCGGCGTTGGCGGGCCTTCACGGCGCCCTGGAAGCCAAGGCCGGGGCCTTTGCCGACGTTGCCAAGATCGGCCGCACCCACCTCCAGGACGCGGTCCCGATGACTCTCGGGCAGGTGTTTTCCGGTTTTGCCCGTCAGGTGGCGCTGGGCCAGGCGCGGCTGGCGGGTGTCACCGACCGCCTGGCGGAGCTGGCCCTGGGGGGAACCGCGGTGGGCACCGGGGTCAACACCCACCCGGAATTTGCCGGACGCGTGATCACTGAAATCGCGGCCCAAACGGAGTTGCCTCTGCGGGAGGCCGGCAACCATTTCGAGGCCCAGGCCGCCCGGGACGCCGCGGTGGAAACCAGCGGCGCCCTCAAGACCCTGGCGGTCAGCCTGACCAAGATCGCCAACGACCTGCGCTGGCTCTCCTCCGGGCCCCGCTGCGGGATCGGTGAAATCACCCTGCCGGCGCTCCAGCCGGGCTCCTCGATCATGCCGGGCAAGGTCAACCCGGTGATCCCCGAGGTGGTGTTGCAGGTGGCGGCCCAGGTCATCGGCAACGACGCGGCCATCACCATCGGCGGCCAGTCCGGCAATTTCGAGCTCAACGTGATGATGCCCGTCGTGGCCCACAACCTGCTGCAGTCCCTGCAGCTTTTAACATCCGCGGTGCGGGTCCTGGACCAAAAATGCGTTGCCGGCATCCAGGCCAACCGCGAGCGCGCCGCCGGCTTCATCGCCCAGAGCCTCGCCCTGGCCACCAGCCTGGTGCCCCACATCGGCTACGATGCCGCGGCGGCGGTGGCCAAGCGCGCCCATGCCAGCGGCAGGACGGTGGAAGCCGTGGTGCGTGCCGAAGGCCTGCTCCCCGAGGAACAGATCGACCAGATTTTTCGAAACCCTTTCACCCAAGGAGGAAACCCATGAGCGCCAAAAACAAGACTTTCAAGATCCAAACCTCATGTCCCCAGTGCGGCTGCAGCGCCGTCTCCCACCTCTCCCCCGAGGAGATCCGGGAGCGCTTCGGCGACGTGCCTAACGTGGAAATGGAGTGCTCCGAGTGCATGCTCAAGTACAGCACCCCTATGGAGGACGCCTGCCCGGAATGGGACAAGGAGTGCAAGCTCAAGAAGTGACCCCGGCCGTAAACCCCTGACGGCGGCAACGTGCACCGGCCCGCGGTCCCGGCGCTGCCACTGTTTTTACGAGACCGCACCAGGATCGGGATGAAACCTGCAAACGCCCCACCGCTTTCCCAGGCCTATACCGGCTGGTCGCGCCTGAAACTCTTTCTGGCCCTTTCACGCACCCCCCACGGGTTGATCGACATGACCACCCCGGCTTTCGCGGCGCTGCTGTGGTTGGGGGCTTTTCCGCCGTTTTCGGTTACGGTGCTGGGGCTGATCACCGCCTTTGCCGGGTACACGGCGGTCTACGCGCTCAACGACGTCATCGACTACCGGGCGGACCGCGAAAAGGCCCTTAAGGGCGGTTTCTGCAGCGCCGGCGCGGACCTGGACGCGGTCATGATTCGCCACCCGATGGCCTGCGGGTTCCTGAGTTTCCGCGAAGGACTGCTCTGGGCGCTGGCTTGGGCGGCGCTGGCGCTGGCCGGGGCCTATCTGCTCAACCCGGTGTGCGTGGCGGTCTTTTTGGCCGGCAGCCTGCTGGAGGCGATCTACTGCCTGCTGTGGCGCGTAACCCACCTGCGCACCCTGGTCAGCGGCGCCGTCAAGACCTCGGGGGCCGTGGCGGCGGTTTTCGCCGTGGACCCCCGGCCGGCGCCGATGTTTGTGGCGGCGCTGTTCGTGTGTCTTTTCTTCTGGGAAATCGGGGGCCAGAACGTGCCCAACGACTGGACCGATATCGAGGAGGACCGGCGCTTCAAGGCCAAAACCATTCCGGTGCGCTTCGGGACCGCCCGCGCCAACGGCATTATCCTGGTCTCCCTGGGGATTGCCGTCGGGGTCAGCCTGATCCTCTTCTTCCTGTCCCAGGCCCGCTTCGGGCTGCCATTCGTGGGGCTGGTGCTTTTAATCGGCGGCTACCTGCTGCTGCTGCCGGCCTACTGCCTTTACCGCACCCCCACCCGCGCCGGCGCCATGGTGCTCTTCAACCGCGCCAGTTACTATCCCGTGGCCCTGCTGCTGGTGGTCCTGCTCAAACTCATCACAACCGCCTAATTCTGGAGGAACGCCCCCATGAAGGAGTTTACGGCCGAGGAGTTGGCCCGCTTTAACGGTGAAAACGATGCCCCCACCTACGTCGCTTACAAGGGCAAGGTCTACGACATCAGCGGCAGCAAGATGTGGCGCAGTGGGCTGCACATGAAGCGCCACCGGGCCGGGGCCGACCTGTCCACCGATATCCAGGCCGCCCCTCACCAGCCCGACGTGCTGGAGCGCTTCCCCCAGGTCGGGGTGCTGCTGGTTGAGAGCGGGCCCGGGCCGGAGGTCGAGGTCCCGGAGAAACTGGCGCGTCTCCTGAAGCGCTTTCCCATGTTGCGACGCCACCCGCACCCCATGACGGTGCACTTCCCCATCGTGTTCGTTTTCGCCACCGCGTTTTTCACCCTGCTTTACCTGCTCACCGGCGTGCCCTCCTTCGAGGCCACCGCCCTGCACTGCCTCTGGCTGGGGATCCCCTTCACCATGGTGGCGATTTCCACCGGGCTCTACACCTGGTGGCTGAACTATCTCTCGGCTCCCATGCGCGCGGTCACCATCAAAAAACGGCTCTCGCTGAGCCTGCTGACCCTGATGGGGATCCTCTTCGTCTGGCGCATGGCCGACCCCGCGGTCATCACCCCGGTCAGCGGCGCGGGCTACCTGTACCTGCTGCTGGTGCTGGTGATGTTTCTGATGGTCTGTGTGATCGGCTGGTTCGGGGCGGAGCTGACCTTCCCCATCGAACGCGACTGAGGCGGGCAGACCGCCTTTCCGTGGAAATAGGCGGGCCGGCCTGCGGACCGGATTCCCGTAAGTTTGCGATAGTGTCACTATGTTAAGGGCTACCTTCAAATATCGGTTCTGGGCCATAACGGTTTGCCTGCTGGCACTTGGTCTGTCCATGGTGGTCCCCGAGCCGCCGGCGGCAGAGAGCTTGGACAACTCCGGAACCGCCTCCCCAGAGATCCTTTTTTCCTCGGTATCGACCAGCGCGTCGTCCGCCAATCTGGCCAGCTACAAACGAACCCGGCTCCACGGTATCGACGGCCTTTTGGCTGTTCTGCCCAGAAAGTGCGCCAACCTTACCAAAAGAATATCCTTTCCCTTTCTTTCCAACGAAAACGCCGAAGTCACCCATTGTGCAGAAAATTCGGCAAGTCCCATTCGGGCGCCCCCCGTCCGCCACTCGTAAGACTCCTCAAGGCAATTCAAAACTCGCCATAACCGTATTGCACAGCTTTTTGTGCAATTTAGATGTGGTGTCCCCAATTAATGCGGCACGAATCTCGTGGACTACCGTCCGTTTTCATTCCACTGAATTCGGTGGCAGGGCTTTTGGGGGTCGTGCGTCAGGAGATCTTATGCGTAATCAACCTTCGGTGTCGTCAAGCAATAGGATGGGAAATAAACCTTCTTCGGGGCCGGAAATCGATTACTCCCCCAAGAACCACACCCGCGGTGAAATCCTCCTGTATGGCGGGAAGGTGCTGGTCGTTGTGGGCATCATTTCGGTCCTTTTCTGGATGGTGGAAAAATATTTCTTTTAGCCGAAAGAAACCTCGGTTTGCCGGCAAATTGGAGTAGAGGACATTTGGTTCTATGCCTCGCATTGCAACAACAAACAGAAAACATCTCGAATCGTAGTGCGGTCGGTGAGGTGAATCATTGATAGTTCAACTTTGATCTTCATATTAAAGGAGAAAAACCATGGGCTGGAAATTTTGGCAACGCAATGAGGAAAAAGACGCATCCAAACCCAAACTGCCCAAACCTGCGGCGCTACCCGATAGGATCGGAAGGTTTATGGTGGTCGAGGAAAAGATGGACCCGGACTACGTCTGGGGGCTGAAATGTGCCATGAAACCACATTCGCAAGGTCCGACAAGTATTGCATTCCGCGTTTTCAGCGAAAACTCTTCTCAAAACGCAGGTGTACGGGTTGTGAATTATGATTCGCTGGATGCTCATCCTGAACTGATCATTTTACAAGGCCGGTTCGATAAGCGCTCCGATAAGATAGAAATCCCAAAAGAGGGCTAAATGATCATTTCTAACGCTCCCATTGAAACCGTTTCTTGGAGTATATAGGAAACCCTATGTTTGGCATCGGAATGCAGGAGATGATTGTTATTTTGGTTATTGTTCTGATCATTTTTGGGGCTGGTAAATTACCGGAAATCGGTGGTGGGATGGGCAAGGCGATCCGCAATTTCCGGCAAGCCACCAGAGAGGACGAAAGCATTACCGCTGATCAGATCGAAGAGAAAAAATAACCCATCAATATCCTCAGATTGAGTGGGAACCGAATGACAGGGCGGTGCTGCTGCGTGCATCAACAAAGCAGCACCGCCGGGGAGGCTCATCGGGGGTGATTTCCACCGAAAGATTGGATGCCGGGCCTGATCAGATCGGCATCCGGGCGGCCTCTTTTTTTACCTTTCGTTTGGAAAGTTGATCGAGAATTATCGGAAGGCGGCCCTATCCTGTTCAAGTTTAGAAGGAGAGGAAAACCAATTTGGGTTGGTTTCGCGATGGGCAGCCTCCAGCCACTGCGGTATGGCCGGAATAGATGTCGGGCCAAGGTAGACATGAAGACCGGAATGCCTCCAGAATTGCTCTAACAATCCCAGCGAAGATATGGTGCAGTGTCCCAGGTGCACACACCCGGGCTTGCCGTGGCATGGGCCGTTAAATGCAAAATCGGCAACGATTTGAAAATGTATAAATGCCGAGGGCGTCCCTTGGCACCCGTGGTGAAAACTGAGGTTAAGTTGCCGCTTTGATATTGACACCACACGCATCATGTTGTACAGAAAAAAGTACATGTACAAGGAGGCAAATTATGAAAGCCATTACATACACAGCAGCCCGGCAAAACCTTGCCAAAACCATGGAACAGGTCTGCGAGGATCATTCTCCTATAATAATAACGCGAAAAACCAACGAATCCGTGGTTATCATGTCCCTTGAAGACTATACGGCACTCGAGGAAACCGCCTACCTTTTGCGGTCCCCAAAAAATACCAGGCGTTTGATCGAATCCATCGTCCAACTTGAGGATGAAAAAGGTGTTGAAAGGGATCTTATCGATTGAAATTGTTCTTTTCAGATTATGCCTGGGAGGATTACCTTTACTGGCAAAAGACCGATACAAAAATCCTGCGCCGTATCAATCGGCTGATAAATGAGATCAAGCGCAGGCCCTTTGAAGGCATCGGCAAGCCCGAGCCTCTGAAACAGGCACTCTCCGGATATTGGTCCCGCCGTATCAATGATGAACACCGAATCGTCTACAAAATAACTGATGATGCTGTTCAGATAGCCCAACTGCGCTACCATTATTGACGTCACAGCAACTTCTGGATGCAGCGCAGCGCAGAAATCGGACTTTTCGCGCCGCCATCAAATCTTCAGGATTGCTCGGGTAGACTTGCTGCGGTAAAATCCGACTAAATGATGTACCTGCGGGCGGGATTGTAGCCATCAAGACGAGAAGCCGCGGGCGTACGCTCATGAAAGAGGAGGCCCTATGGCACCTACGTTCTCTTCTGTCGATCGCAATGGCGGCTGGCCGTTCGCTTCCGGCAAAAAAAGGATCCGCCGATTCAGCCTTTGACGGCGCAGGCCAGCAAGCCGGCAAACCGGATTTCCAGGCGCAACTGGCACGCCAAGCCGTTGGCCCGCAGGGCGGCGTGCAGATCGCGGCTGTGGAAACGGTTTTCGGTGGGGTGGACCAGCAGGCGGCGCACCACGGGGTTGGCGTAGACCGGGGGGTAGAGCTCCAGCAGGTAGTAGCGGCCGCCGGGTTTGAGCACCCGGCTGATCTCGCCGACGGCCGCCTGCCAGTCGGGCACGTGGTGCAGAAAGCCGAACCCGAATACGGCGTCGAAGCGCGCCGCACCGTAGGGCAGGCGGACGGCGTCGGCCACGCAGAGGTGGACCCCGGCCGCAGTTTGGCGGGTCAGGCGGCGCCGGGCCATGGCCACCATGACGGGGTCCAGGTCCAGTACGTGGAGGGCCGCCGGCCGCAGCCGGCGCCGCAATACCTCGGCCCCGGCCCCCCGGCCGCAGCCGATTTCAAGCACCGTTGCGTTGGCCGCAACCGGCAGGCGGCGCTGGAACCACAGGATTTCCCCGCGCTGCATCAGCAGCCGCAGGGGGCTGTTGACCACCCAGCGCTCCATGCGGTTGAGCTTCACGGGGGCCCCCCGGCCTTGCGCGCCACGTGCACCACCGAGATGCCGTTGGTCTGGCGGCGATAGCTCACGCGCGCAAAGCCGATCCCCCGCAGCATCTCGCTGAGTTCATCCGGCAGGGGAAAGGTGCGGATCGATTCGGGCAGGTGGGTGTAGGCCTGGCGCGAGCCTGCGAGGAGCTCGCCCAGTTGCGGCATGATGTGGAACGAGTAGAAATCGTAGAGCAATCTGAAGACCGGATCGGTGGGCTTGGAAAACTCCAGGCACATCATGACCCCGCCGGGCGCCAGAACCCGGAACATCTCCTGAAACCCCCGCTCCGGGTGGGTGACGTTGCGGATCCCGTAGCCCACCATGGCGGCATTGAAGCTGCCGTCGGTGAAGGGGAGCCCCTCGGCGTTGCCCTGGGTGTGGCAGATCCGGCGGCCGTTGGCCGATGCGGCCACCTTGCCGCGGCCGGCGGCCATCATTTCCCAGTTGATGTCGCAGATCACCACCCGGCCATTGGTGCCCACGCGCCTGGCGGCCAGAATGGCCAGGTCCCCGGTGCCGCCGCAGAGGTCCAGCACCCGGTCGCCGAGCTTGAGGCCCATCATCCGGACCGACTGACGCTTCCAGGCGTGGTGAATCCCGAAACTGAGCAGGGTGTTCATGAAATCGTAATGGCGGGCCACCGAGTCGAAGTGCCGGCGCACCCGGCGTTCCTTTTCCGCCTCCGGCACCGCCTCGTAGCCGAAAAACGTTTTGGGGGGTGCGGTCTCTTTTTCGGCGAGCTTCTCCTGCCGTTTGCGGCGGTCAACCCACGCGCTGGTTTTCAGGGGCATCCAGAGGTCCTCTACGGCTGGCGGGTGTGAACGGTTTTTTAGCATCCGGCCCGCTGCGGCGTTTCGCGCGGGTCGGGCACTTCCATAGCAGACAGGGCCTGAAATTGCCAGTGCAATAAGCCGCTTGCCGGCCCCTTTAAAGGAATCGCCGCGCCCATGGATACCGACTGGAACGACCTCAAGGAATCCAACGAGTTTTTGAAGCTGCTGCTGGAGAACATCAATTCGGCGGTCCTGATCGCGGATGAACACTTGCAGATCCACCAGTTCAATCGTGTCTTCCTGCAGCTTTTCGACCAGGCCGGCAACCGCATGGCCGAGAAGTCCTTCGGGCGGATCTCGGGCTGCGTGCACGCCGTGCAGGAGAACAAGCCCTGCGGCGAGACCTCCCAGTGCCGCTTCTGCCTGCTGCGCCGCTCGCTGGTCAAGACCTTTCTTGAGAAGACACCTTCGGACAAACTCTGGCTGGAGCGGGTCTTTTACATCAACGGCCGCCCGGTGGAGAAATTCCTGGAATTCAGCACGCGCCACATCACCTTCCGCGGCCGCAAAATGATCCTGGTGATCATCTACGACGTCACCGACATCGAGAAGCAGAAAATCGAGCTGGAGAAAAAACAGCGCCAGCTGGACCTGGACCTCCAGGCGGCGGCCGGCATCCAGCAGAGCCTGCTGCCCAAATGCTGCCCGACGCGCACCAACCTCCGTCTGGCCTGGAAGTTCGAACCCAGCGGGCAGGTGGGGGGCGACATCTTCAACCTCTGCGAGACCTGCCCGGGGCGGCTTGGTCTCTACATGCTGGATGTCTGCGGACACGGGGTTTCGGCCGCGATGATTTCGGTCACGGTCTCCCAGTTTCTCCAAAGCCTGGGTGCACCTGATGGCGGTGCGGGCGCCTTTCCGGACCCCGCCGGGGTACTCACGCGCCTCAACCGCGAATTTCCCTTTGAGCGCTTCGACAGCTACTTCACCATCGTCTTCGTGGATATCGATCTCACCAGTGGTGAGATGCGCTACAGCTGCGCCGGCCACCCGCCGCCGGTTTTGCTGCCCCACGCCGGTGGTCTTGAGGTTTTGGGGCAGCATGGCCCGGTGATCGGCCTGGATGAGGGCGTCGTGTTTAAGCAGCATCGCCGCCGCCTGCGGCCCGGCGACCGCCTGGTGCTCTACACCGACGGGCTGGTGGATGTCGCCAACCAGGCGGGCGAGCTGTTCGGGCGCCGGCGGCTGCACGCCGCGCTGCAGGCGGCCTGGCCCGAACCGGTGGCGGGTCTGGCCGATGGCGTCTACGACGCCGTCAAGGACTTTGGCGGCGACCGGCGCCCCGAAGACGACCTCAGCCTGATGGTGGTGGAGTATACCGTTCATTCCGCCTGAGTCCGGGAGGCGGCCGCGGCCCGCCGTTGACATCCGGGGCGCTTTCCCCTTATGGTTTCAGGGCGACCCGGCGGCCGGTCTGCTGCCCCTGACCGCCGCCCGGGTGCTTTCCTGCCGCTTCCCCCAACCGCCGGAGGTCTCCAATGAACGAGCTTCTGTTTTCCCCCATCCGCATTGGCGCACTGACCTTGAAGAATCGCCTGACCATGGCCCCCCTCTACCTGGGCTACGCCGGGGAGGGCGGCACGGTGAGCGATCTTTTACTGGAGCACTACCGCCAGATGGCGGCCAGCGGGGTGGCCCTGGTGGTGGTGGAAAACGCCACCGTCGACCACCCCGCCGGCAGCGGGTCCCACCGCACCCTGCGGGCCGACAGCGACGCTAACCTCCCCGGCCTGACCCGTCTGGCGCAGACCATCCAGGCCCAGGGCGCCCTGGCCTGCCTGCAGCTCAACCACGCCGGCCGTTTTGCCGGCGCCGCCGAACAGCCCGTGGCGCCCTCGGCCGTGGAAACCTTCGGCCGCCTGCCCAAGGCCCTGGAAGAAGAGGAAATCGGCGCCATCGCGGCCAAATTCGCCGATGCCGCCCGGCGCGCCTGCGCAGCCGGCTTCGACATGGTGGAACTGCACGGCGGCACCGGCTATCTGCTGGCCCAGTTCGTCTCGCCGCACACCAACCGCCGGACCGACGCCTACGGCGGCAGCCCGCAGGGTCGGCTGCGCTTTCCGCTGGAGGTGGTCCAGGCGGTCACGGCGGCGGTGGGCCCCGCGCCAGTGGGATACCGCTTTCTGGCTGACGAGTGGCTTCCCGGTGGCCTGAAGCCGGCGGAGTCGACTCCTTTCGCGGCGGCATTGGAGGCCGCGGGCATCGCCTACCTCTCGGTCATGGGGGGCACCTATGAATCCTTCTTCTTGCCGGATATAATCTCCCGCGGAAGGCAGGACGGCTACATGGTCGACCTGGCGGCGGGGGTCAAGCAGCGCGTCGGCATCCCGGTGATCACCGCCGGCCGTCTGTCCGGCGGGGCCCTCTGCGAAAGGGTGCTGCAGGCTGGGCAGGCTGACCTAATCGGGCTGGCGCGGGTCCTGTGGGCCGACCCCGAATGGCCCGTCAAGGTGCGCGAGGGGCGCGAAGACGCCATCCTGCACTGCGACCCCGACTGTGGCGACACCTGCACCCAGCTGGTGATCAAAGGCCTGCCGGCCTTCTGCGTCCGCTGGCCGCGGGCCAAGCGGCAGGCTTTGAAAGCCATGTTCATTTGAGGTTTTGAAATCGGCCGAAGAAAGGCGCCCGTGATGGCCGGATACCAGCTGACCTGGATCACCGACGATCTCGCCGTGGGCTACGCCCCCATGTCCTACGATGAACTGGATGCCATCCGCGCCCAGGGCATCGACGCCATCGTCAACCTCTGCGGCGAATTCTGCGACCTGCACGAAATCGAGGAAAACTCGGGCTTCGAGGTCTACTACCTGCCCATCGAAGATGAGTGCGCCCCCGAGATGGCCTCCATGGAAACCGCTCTGGACTGGCTGGACGAGGCCATCTACCTGGGCAAGAAGGTCCTGGTGCACTGCCGCCACGGGATCGGGCGCACCGGCACCTTCGTGACCTCCTATCTCCTGCGCCGCGGGCTGGGGCTGAAGGCCGCGGAGAAAAGGCTGCGGCACACCCGCGCCAAACCCACCAATTACTGCCAGTGGCGCTTGGTGAAAAAATTCGGCAAGAAATCCGGGGTCCTGAAGGTTCGCCAGCCCACCCTGGAGAGCCGCGCGGCGGTGGATCTGGGTCCCTTTTTCGATCACTACGAAAGCCTGGTGCAGATGGTTGCGGAGAACCTGGCGGCGGCCGGCGAGCACCCGGGCTGCGGGCGGGAAACCGATCTGTGCTGCCGGCGCTACTTCGAAATCCAGCTGATCGAGGTGGTTTACCTGAGTACCCAGATGAACCGCACTCTCAAGCGCGCGGCCCGGACCGAGGTCATCGCGGCCGCGATGCAGGCCTACGGCCAAACCCGCGCCCTGCGCAGCAGCCTGGCGCATCTGCGGAGCGATCCGGACGCCTTCCAGGACGCGGTCAAAAACGCCTGCGACCAGGCCGGGCTGCTCTGCCCGTTGAATCAGGACGGGCGCTGCGCGGTCTTCGACCGCCGCCCCATCCGCTGCCGGGTCTTCGGGGTGGCCCATGAGATCGTCGCCGGCAAGATCATCGGTAACACCCTTTTCAATCTTTCCGCCAGCCTCTACCAAGAGTTTACCGGCCAGCAGCTCCAGGACCGGCGGCTGACCTTTTCGCTGGCCGAAACCGTCTCCGGCCGCTATGTCGAGAAATACTTTCGCTTTCTCTCGCAGTTGAGTCAGACAAACGGCGACACGCCGGCGGCCCCGGGCTGAGCCGACGAACCGAATGAAAGCGGCAGGCGCGGCCCGGATGGACCAACCCTGATGAAGCGGTAAAAAGCCGAAAACCAGACAGTTTCGTAAAAAGCTCAAGTTACGGCGCGCAAATCTCAGCGGCGTGAGGCGTACACCTTTACGCCGCAGGGACTTCGAGATGCAGCGCAACGCAGAAATTGGGCTTTTTACGGAACTGTCGCCCTGGACGCACAATTTCAGCGGGATATCCCCATGAACTGGACCTTCTCCGGTTTTGTGATTGCCGTTGAGCTGATCGGGATCGCCAGTGCCGTGCACGCCCTTTTCACCGTGCGCACGGCCCAGGGCACGGTCGCGTGGGTCGTCGGCCTGATCGCCTTCCCGTGGCTGGCGCTGCCGCTCTACTGGTTTTTCGGCAGCCGGCGCTTCGAGGCCCATTCGCGCGCGATGCAGGAAAAACTCAGCCGGCACCAGGAGCACATCGATCGCGCCCACGCCGGAATGGCCCCATTTCAGGTGGATCCCCGCGACGTCCGGCCCGGGGCGGCCCTGGCCCTGGCGGCCATCGCCCGGAAGTCGTTTTTGCGCGGCAACCGACTGGATCTGCTGATTGACGGGGGGGCCACCTTCGACGCCATTTTGGCTGAAATCGCCGGGGCCAAGCACGCCATCTACGTGCAGTTTTACATCATGCGCAACGACGGCCTGGGGAGGCGCCTGCTGGAGGCGCTTGCCGCCAAGGCGGCCGAGGGCGTGGCGGTCTGCTTTCTGATCGACAGTTTCGGCGGGGCGGCGATGACCCCCAGGGTCATGCGTAAATGGCGCGCCCGGGGGGTCCGCATGGCCGCCTTCAGCGCCTTGAGCGGCTGGCGCGACCGATGGCGGCTCAACTTCCGCAACCACCGCAAAAACGTGATCGTAGACGGCCGGATCGGCTTCATTGGCGGCCACAATGTCGGCGACGAATACCTCGGGCTAAATCCCAAATACGGCCGCTGGCGCGACACCCACATTCGCGTGGCGGGGCCGATCGCGCTGCAGCTGCAGATGGTCTTTGCCGCCGATTGGTATTTCGCCACCGGCGAGATCCTGGACGCCTCCTGGCAGCCCCACGACCCCGAACCGGAACGCGCTGGGTGCCAGGCCCTGGTGCTGGCCTCCGGGCCTTCCGACCCCCAGGAGCGCTGCACCCTCTTCTTTCTCCATGCCATCTCCATGGCCCAGCGCAGGCTCTGGATCGCCAGCCCCTATTTCGTGCCCGACGAGGGGATCATCCAGGCGCTGCAGCTCGCCGCCATTCGGGGGGTCGAGGTCCGGCTCCTGCTGCCCATGAAGCCGGATCAGCTCCTGGTCTGGCTGGCCTCATTCGCCCTACTCAAGGAGCTCGACCACCCCGGGATTCACGTTCACCGCTTCACCGGCGGGTTTCTGCACCACAAGGCGCTGCTGGTGGACGAAAGCTTCGCGGCGGTGGGCACCAAGAATTTCGACAACCGCTCCTTCCGGCTGAACTTCGAGATCACCCTCGCCGTTACCGACGCCGGCTTTGCGGCCGAGGTCGCGGCGATGTTCACTCGGGATTTTGGCGAGTCGCTGGAGGTCGGCGCCCGGGCCTACGACGCGCTGCCGTTTCATCTCAAGGTCGGCGCCAAGGCCGCGCGGCTGCTGGCGCCTGTGCTCTGAGCCGCGGCGCGCCTGTGGTCAGAAGTGAAGGGGCCGGCCATCGGGTGGGCTGCCACCCAATGCCGATATAGAGTCAGGATGCCGATATTTCGGCACCTTTAAGGCCTTGGCGCAATCTTCAGGCGCCGCTTGCCACTCGCAGAAATCAATTGATTCAGATGAGTTATCCCTGTTTTTGCAGCCTTCCGCAGGCTTTAGTATGGATTTCGCATTACCACTTCAGTGTTGCCCTGACCCTGCCTGATCCAGAACTGAAATTGATACCTTTGGAGACCAGGTCCCGGGAACGCCTTTGGGAAGGAAAACAAAAAACCAGAAAGGAACATCCATCATGAAAAAGACAGTCAAAGCGGTTTTGGCAATGGGCATCGGTTTGGCGTTCGCGGGGGGTATCATTTCCTGCGCCACCACGGGTTCGCAAACGCCGGAAGCCGCACCTAAACCGCAAAAGGCGGGTTTTCTCGGAGAATACGCCGAGAATTTAGCGCCCGGCCCCGAGGGCGGGGCCAAGATGCGCTGGTTGAAACCGGGGGTTGATTTTGCGAAATACAACAAGGTGATGCTGGACAGCGTCATCTTCTTCTTTGCTGACGACTCGGAATACAAGGGCATCGATGCCAACGAATTGAAGGAACTGGCCGACGGCTTCAACCTGCAACTGGTCACCACCCTCAAAGAACGCTATCCCATCGTGGCCGAACCCGGCCCGGACGTCCTTCGGGTCCGAATCGCCATCACGGACCTCAAGCAGAGCCGGCCCGGCTTGAGCGGTATCAGCACGGTCGTCCCGATTGGATTGGGTGTGAGTATTCTCAAGAAGGGCGCCACGGGTTCGTGGGCGGGGTCGGGGTCGACCAGTGCGGAGTTGATGGCGCTGGACTCGCTGTCCAACGATGTCATTGCCGTTGCCCAGGACGATAGAAGCGCCGCCTTCACCGAACGCTTCACCAAGTGGGGATCGGCGGAGGAAGCCTTCAAGTTCTGGTCGGAGAGGATCAAATTGTTCCTGGACAACGCCCGCGGTGCCAAGCAGTAGTCTGACGTCGACAGAGCGCTGAGCGTTGCGGTCAAGTTGCGCTTCCTGGTTCTTGCCCGGCCGGTGCCGGACCCGGGTGGCGCAGCCACCGGCTGGGGTCCAGGCCGCCGGCCGGACAAGGGCGATTGGGTCCCGCGGCGCTTCCGGGTCAGGCGTCGATTCGGGACAAAACGCCTGGTTGCGGGCGGGAGTAAAATTACATGAAAAACGTTGTGAAACGCTTCGCGTGGATACTGGCCTACCTGTTACTGTTCGCTTGCTTCGCCAGCGGGGTTATATGGGCGCAGAAGTTCCCGCAACCCAAGGCGAAAAAGCCCGCGGCCGCCCCCCAGGAGATCGTGCTGCCCGCCCACCTGCAGACCCCGGAGCAGGTTGAGGCTTTCATGGGCCCGCTGACCGACGAGCAGGCACGCCAGGTGCTGGCCCGGGTCCTGAAAGGGCAGGCGGCCGCGGAAATTCTGCCGGATGCGGGGCGGCCGGCCTTCGGGGTCCGGGGCAATCGGCTGGGGCAGGCATTCTACGGGGCGGCCGACGCCGCCGCGGCACTGGTGAAAAAGCTGTCCGGGACCCTCGGTGAGGCGGACGCCCGATCACAGAATCTGGGCGATGCCTGGCAAAAGCTGACCGGCGGCGGGGGCGTGGGACGCTTCGCCCGCATCCTGCTGGCCCTTTTTTTCATCCTGGCTGCGGGGTTGCTGCTGAGAGGGCTGCTTTTTCGCCGGACCCGGGATGTCCGCGAAAGGTCGCTCGCCTCGCTGCGATTGGGGGTGGTGGGGTTTTGGGGGCGGGTTGCCGCCCACCTGACCCAGGAGATCCTGGGGGTCGCCGTGTTCGCGGCCACCACCTTCATTCTCTTTGTGTTTTTTTTCCAAAAGGGGGACCCCGGCTACGCCTTCGTTTCGATCTATCTGATTGTCAGCTACTATCTGATGCTGATGGTGGTTGCGGCCAAGGTCGTTTTTTCACCAGACAACCCGACCCTGCGCCTGTTCCCGATGCCGGACGGCGACGCCGCCTTTCTTTATCGCTGGCTCCTCCGCATCGCGGCCGGGGCTGCCGTGATCGCCGGGGCGAGTGCCGTGCTGGAAGAGATCGGCGCCGGCGAACCGGTGTGGGTCGTGCTTTACAGCCTGGCCGGCGTATACATCACCATCGTCCTGGTGGCCATGATCTGGAAAAGCCGCCGGCGGGTTGCCGAGGCCATCCGGCCGGCGGGTGCGGAAACCGCGGAAGGCGGCCCACGGGCCGCCCTCGCCCAGTACTGGCACTACCTGGCCAGCGTCTACGTGCTCGGCATGGGCGCTTTCTGGGTTGCGGATGTCCTCTTGGGGGAAGGCACCCGGGTGCTCAACCTGGTCCTCAGCCTGTTCGTGATCCCGGTTTTCATCGGGCTGGACCAGTGGGGGCTGCGACTTCTCAAGCTGGCCTCGGGCGAGGTGGCGGAGCTGTTCGATCTGAGCAGCGACCGGGTGCGGGAGTTGCCGCCCCTGGCTGAGGAGAGCAGGATCAAGCATTACGCGCCGCTGATCCTGAAGTTCTATCGGCTGGTGTTGGCGGCGTTTCTTTTCTTCATCGTGCTGGGCCTGTGGGGGGTGAGTTGGACCGTCGGCAGGTTCTTTACTTCACACGTGTTCAGCATCGTCGTGACCCTGCTGCTGGGCTTTATCGCCTGGGAGTTCGTCAAGGCCCGCATCGACAGCCGGCTGCGCCAGGAAATGCCGGCGGCCGACGAAGAGATGGAGGAGGGCGGGGCAAGCGGCTCCCGCATCGGAACGCTCCTCGTGCTCCTGCGCAAGTTCGTTCTGACGGTGTTGTTCGTGATCGTTTCGCTGATCGTGCTCTCCGCCCTCGGGGTGAACATCGGCCCCCTGATCGCCGGCGCCGGGGTCATCGGCCTGGCCATCGGTTTCGGTGCCCAGACCCTGGTGCGGGACATCATCTCCGGCGTGTTCTTCCTGATCGACGACTCTTTTCGCATCGGGGACTACGTGGAGTCCGGTGAGGTCAAAGGAACCGTCGAGAAAATCTCGCTGCGCTCCATGAAGCTGCGCCATCCCCGGGGAATGGTCTACACCGTACCCTTCGGGAATTTGAAATCGGTCACCAACTTCAGCCGGGACTACATCATCACCAAGCTGGAATTCCGCGTGCGCTATGACACCGACGTGGAAATGGTGCGCAAGATCATCAAGAAGATCAACAAGCAGCTGCGCAAAGACGAGGCCTTCAACCGCGCCATGCTGGGTGATCTCAAGTCCCAGGGGGTGAAGCAATTTGAAGACTCGGGCATGATCCTGAGGGTCAAGTTCAAGACAGTGCCCGGGGAGCAGTTCATCATTCGCCGGGAGGTCTTCCGGATGATCCAGGAGGAGTTTCACGCCAACGGCATCGAGTTCGCCCACCGCAACGTCACCGTTTACATGCCGCCAGAGCTACAGACCCCGGCGAGCGAGGCCGGACAGTCGGTGAAGACCGCCCAATCCGTCGATCAGAATGTCCTCCAGGCGGGCGCGGCGGCCGCTCAGGCCGTGCTCCAGCAGGAAGAGGAAGACCGGCTGAAGGCTCAGGCGGGGACCAAAGGGAAAGGGAAATAGAAGGCGATTCGGATGGGGTGTTGAAGTCCATGTTTTCAAATCCAAAGCTCCTGGGGATCGGTTGCGGGGTGATCTGGTTCTGGCTTCTTTTGGTGATGCCTGAGAATGCCGCTTCCCAAGACGACGCTGCGGTTTCACCCAAGCTGGTGGTGGGGACGGTGGTGGCGCCGCCGATGGCCATGAAAAACGCCGATGGCCGATGGGAGGGCTTCGGTATCGAAGTCTGGGGGACCGTGGCCGAGGAGATGGGCGTTTTGTTCGAGATTCGCGAATTCGGCAGCCTGGGTCTTTTGGTGGATGCGATCAAAAACGGAGACATAGACGTCATCCCTTCCTTGCCTGTGGAGGCGCGGTACGAAGCTTTCATGGATTTCGCCCAATCCTACCTGAAATCGGGATTGGCCATTGCGGTGCCGGTGGCAGGTGCCGGTGGCAGATTGCGGAGCGTTACCGCAAGCCTATTTTCAAAGGATATCCTGCAAGCGGTTGGTCTGCTGGTCCTGATGTCGCTGATAGCCGGGATGGTCGTCTGGGGGTTTGAAAGGCGGTCCAACCGCGAAATGTTCGGTGGTGGGGCTGGGAAGGGGATCGGCCAAGGCCTCTGGTGGTCCATGACGACCATGACCACCGTGGGATATGGAGACAAGGCGCCAAAGACAATCGGCGGGCGGATCACTGCGGCCGTCTGGATGCTCTCATCGATCGTCTTTATCTCCAGCTTTACGGCCCACATCACGACCTCGCTGACCGTCGGTGAGCTGCGCGGCAAGGTTCGCGGCTTTCACGATCTTTTCAATGCCCGCGTCGGGTCCATACCCGAATCCGAGGCCATGATTTTCCTGGCTAGCCGCGGGATGGCCGCAAAGCCCTTTAAAACCATATCCGAAGGGTTGCAGGCGGTCGCCGACAAGAAAATAGATGCGTTTGTGTTGAATGAAGTCATACTGAAGTACTTTGTAAAAAATGAATTTCCCGGGCGGGTGCGGGTCATACCCGGAATTTTTGATGAATATTTTGTCGGCATCGGCTTGCAAGCCGGAAGCCCGCTGCGCAAACCGGTCAGCCAGGCATTGCTGGAGTTGATGAAAACCGAAAAATGGACTGAACTGCTCAATCGCTATAAACTGAATTCTTGATTTTAAATGTTTGTGTTCGCTAATCGTTAAACCAAAGCCAGGGAAGACTGGCGGATAATTGGCATGTCAACCCGACACCTGATGGCCTGCCATGACTGCGACCTGCTCTACCGCATGCCTGCCGTTGCCGAGGGCATGACGGCCACCTGCGTCCGTTGCGGGGCGGTGCTCGCCAGGCCCAAACGCAACGGCCTGGAGCGCTCGCTGGCCCTGGCGGTGGCCGGCCTGGTTCTTTTCGTGCTGGCCAACAGCTTCCCGTTTCTGGGCTTCAAGGTCCAGGGCCAGGTCCGGGAGACGCTGCTCTTAACCGGGATCTGGGAGTTGCACCTGCAGGGGATGCCCCAGGTAGCCTTGCTGGTGTTTGTCACCACCGTTCTCGCCCCGCTGGCGCAGCTGCTCGCGCTGGTTTACATCCTGCTGCCGCTGAGGCGCGATCGTCCGGCACCCGGCATGTTTCAAGTCTTCCGCTGGCTGCGCAGCATCGCGCCCTGGAGCATGACGGAGGTGTTCATGCTGGGGATTCTGGTCTCGGTCGTCAAGCTGGCCAAGATGGCCCAGATCATCCCGG
>JAJDNY010000016.1 GCA_022340425.1 Desulfobacteraceae bacterium
AGAACGGGGCGTGGTGCGCTTTCTCGACGCGGGAGCAGGCCGCAATCAATTCTTCCGAGGAGGCGATTTGTAAGCCATTGAGACGCTTGGCCGGTCTGACAAAATCAGGATGAACGCGCCGGACGACATCCATGCGGGCCTTCAGCTGGGCCATGTAAGTGGTCGGGATGGGTTTTTCATGGCGGTTCTCCTGCCAGAGGCCGCCCAGCAACGCCTCAAGCAGTGCGAGCACATTTTCGGTGGTCTCCTCGTCGGCGCTGAGGATCACCGTATCCAGGGTATGGCCGGGAAGAAATTCCACCAGCATGGAGGCGCTGTCCTTATCTTCGGAAAACCCGTAAACCTTCGGCACCAGCCCCGGCATGATCCGTTCCCAGTGCTCGATATTCTCCTTTTCGCGGACAACTTTGACTTTTTTGCCTTCCTTGAAGATGGCTTGCGCCGGCCGGCCTTGATCTTCTTTGACAAACACCCGACCAATGCGGCATCCGGAGCGCGACCCCCAGATGGATTTGAAATCCATCTCCTTCAGCGGGCTTGCCAGATTCGATTGCGAAACGGTCCTTTCCAGGGCGCTCAGCTGGTCGATTTTGACCCGCTCACCCAATATCCCAAAAATCAATGCCTCCCCAACGTTCAGCAGGGCATCGCCGATGCGTTCCAGATAGCGAAAAATGAAGAGCGTCGTAATCAAATCCTCGATGAAATGTCCCGTGCGCATCCGGGCCATAATCCAGTCGAAATTGTCCTTGTATAGGCCATCGAGTTGTTTTTCGGCCTGACAGATCTTCAAGGCTCCCGACAGGTCGCGGGACTGCAAAACCGGCAAAACCTCGGAAAGACTTTCCTGAATGACCTCAAACATATCCGTGTAGCCGGCTTGGTGCAGAATGGTGAATTCGATCAAAAATTCCGTCTGTCGGGCAATGTTGACGCAAAAATCGGCGATTCTCTCCAAGTTGACGCAGATGACATGGACCGAGCGGATATGATTGATGACGTCCTCTTTCAGATTGCGGGAGGAGTTCAGCCTGGAAAAACATTCATTCTCGATTACGGTTTTCAGGTTGTCGACGTAATCATCTTTGGAGGTTATTTTTTCCAACAAATCGGGGTTGGCGTCATTCAACATGCCGAATGTCAGTTTGACCTGGTTTTCCACCTCAAGGATCAGGAATTTGAAATTCTCCTCAAGCGATTCAAAGACCATCATCGTTCAGGATCCTATGGAAAGCTTTTGGTTTTCCGTCTGACTCGGTGACTTTTTCCAGGAAATCTTCAATTCGATTTTGCTCTTGTCGTCTTTGAGCTTGGCCCGAATTTTAAAGGCGAGTAGACCCTCGGGGTTCAATACCAATTCTTCTTCCTGGGAATTAAACTTGATTTGCCCCTTCTCGAATCCCTCGGTCAATGATTTTAAAAAACTCTGAATACTGGTAACATCCTGCACCGATTCATACTCGAAATTATTCTTTTGCGCCATTTTAGATCTCCTTTCGGGTTGGGTCATCACGTGCAGCGAAATGTGCGCTGCTGTTTACCGGTTCATTTCTTTGGAGCCTGAAAGCCGGGGTGAGAAAAGGTCGGCGATATGAAATTTGCTGGAGATGCTATCCGGGAGGCGTTTCTCCAATCAGTTCTTGTTTTCAGCCGGCCAGCCGCTGCCGGTAATCTTCAATGACCGCCTCGCAACTGGTGTCGGCCCTGATCAGCGCTTTGCGAATACCCATTTCCTCCCAGGCCGGCTGAAAGCCGATTTCGCGATTGGCCTTTTCAGGATCCTGAATCGCCGGATCACGCACTTTTTCCCCCATGTGCGTATCATCCCCCATGAAAATCAGCAGTCGGCGTCGTGACAGGCCCAGCTGTCGGTTTTTGCGACGAATGACGTCAATCAGGAACTCGGTATAGCGCCGCGATTGGGGATTCCATACTTCGAAACCGTCCACATCGTAATCGGCCAGCAGAATAGGCCAGAACTGCTCGGGATGCGGCACGACGATGCCGGCCCCCAAAGTGCGTGCCTCCTCAATGACCTCGGAGGCACGATAAAAATAATGCAAGGAGAAATGCGCTTTGACAATTTGTTTGACTGATTTCAGAAAGGTCTGGGCGCGGTCGATGACAGCCTGGCCGTAGACCGGTCGCAGACGGTCGAAGAAATTGCGCAGCAGTTTATTTTTGACCATTTCGGCCGGAATCGAATCCATGTTTTTTTCTAATAATTCGGCTATCTTTTTCACGTAAATGCGCACAAATCTTATCAGCGCATCATCGGCGCCGGTTTCCCGGGCAGCGGCATTGAGCCGCTTTTCCGAGGGTTTGGTCAGTGTGTAAATGAAATCGAACAACTGCGATGAGCGGTACTTGAAGGTGTGGGCGAGCATCACCTTGAGGCGGTTGGCGCTGGGCTGCTGCAGTCTGTCGTTTTCGAAGTGCAGCAGCAATTGGACCTTCTGATTGAAACCACGGGCAAAGCAGTCGACTTCAGCACCCGTAAAACCTTGGTAAGTGGTCAGCACGTTATGTTGCGTTGGTATGATCAACTCGGTGGTTTTGCCGGGAAACATCGCTTCAATACGCTGAGTGATCAGCGGAATGGGGATGAATTCCGGGTGCCAATGAATGGCCAGCACCATCTTTTGGCGGGGGAAACGCTTTTCCGGGCTGGTGATGCGTTCCCTTTGAGCGGCATCGAGCTGGGTGGAGGTAATTTGCCTAAAAATTATTTCGTCGGATTCGGTGACCTCCAAGGGTATCGCCTCGGGAATTTCGAAGGTCCGGCCCTCGGGTTTGACGTTTGGTAACACCTTCATCGCTATTTCTTTCTGGCGTCCTGCCGGAAAAGTCCGGGTTGCTTTGGGAAAGGGGCTGCGCCTTTCCCCTGCCCGCGTCGTCGAAGCACGGCGCCGTAGATTCGGGCCGAAAGAGACCGTTTTTGAGCGGATGCCGTCACGTCAGATGTCCAGCAGGTATTTCGCAAACAAAAAATAAGAAAACACGCTGATGACATCCATGGAGGTGGTCACAAATGGGCCGGTGGCCACCGCCGGGTCCACCCGGAAACGTGCACACAGCATCGGTACCAGAGAGCCCACCATCGCCGCGGTGGCCATCGAGAGCAGCACCGCTCCCGAAACGACCAAACCCAGCCGCCAAGCGCGGTAGCTCGAAAAAGCCACAACCCCGAGCAGCACCCCGTAAAAGAGTCCTAAAATTCCGCCGACAGAAACCTCCTTGAGCACAACCGAACCGAGTTGGCGCACGTTGATGCGCTCCGTGGCCAGGCCGCGCACGACGATGGTCGAAGATTGGGTGCCGACATTTCCGCCCATGCCCATGATCACCGGGATGAAAGCTGCCAGGTAGACCACCTGCGCCAGCGTGGACTCAAAGTACTCGATTATGAAAAAGGCCAGTATCCCGCCCAAACAGCTGGCAAAAAGCCACGGCAGGCGGATGCGCGTGCTGGTGAGAATGGACTTGGTTTCAACAAAACTCTGCCCGACTCCGGCCATTTTCAAAATGTCCTCGGTGGCCTCTTCCCGGATGATATCGATCACGTCGTCGACCGTGACGATGCCGACCAGATGCCCCAGGCCGTCCACAACGGGCACGGCCAACAGGTCATAGCGTGCAACCATTCTGGCGACCTCCTCCTGATCGGTGTCAACCGCAACAGAATAGACATCCGGGCACATGAACGCCTTCAGGGGTGTTTGCGGGGGAACCGAAACCAGCTGCCGCAGAGAGCAGACACCGCTGAGACGTTTGTGCTGGTCGACGACGTAGAGGTAAAATGGCATCTCGACGTCCAGTTGCTCGGTTTGCAGGCTTTCGATCGCCTGTCCTGCTGTGGTGTCCTCGGAAAAAGCCAAAAAATCGGGCACCATGATGCCGCCGGCGACCTGATGATCGTATTGCAGTAATTCCCCCACCGCCTCCGATTCCGGGATTCTCATGCCCTTGAGGAGCGCTTCGGCTTTCTCGGCCGGAAGTCTTCCAATCAGGTCCGCCGCATCATCGGTCGGAAGCTGCTCCAACAAGCGAATCAATCGTTGTTGATCAAGGGTGTTGACAAAGATCAGAAGATCGTCGGGATCGAGTTTACTCAGCAGTTGCGCCTGGATGCCCTTATTGCCGATCAGCGCGAAAAGCTGGGTCTTCTGGGGGTGGTCAAGGGATCCAACCACCCTTGCCAGGTCGGCCGGATGGGTTTTGCCCACAATCCGTCGCAAACTGCCGACCGCGTTACGCCGAAGCAGACGCCGGATCATGTCATGCAGTATTTTGGGTGGTGGTTTTTTCACAACAACGCCCCGAGGCTTCCAAACCCGGATGGGTGGGAGGCGAAATTCATCACCACAACCCGCAGCAAAGCCCGGCGGGAAGATTGTGTTACCTCAGGAGCCCTCATTTATAGCGTTTATGGCACTGTTCTTTGAGCTGATCGAGTTCTGAAAAATGCATCTGAAAGGCCCGAAAGTCCTTGCGCTGATATGCTTCGCGGAATCGGTCGCAAGCAGCGGTGAAATCCGCATAGTATTCTTCGCCAAAGCCCGGGAAGGTGACCATCCGCTCGGCGTTGATCAGAAACTCCTCCAAGACAGATGCTTCCGGCAACCGATTTTGGTCCAGGTTTTCGGCAATTTGTTTGAACGCGGCCTTCATGCGTTTCTTCAGAGATTTGTAAATATTCTTGGTTTTTTTCGGTTCATCAAGGTCCTCTGATTCACTCAGGGTCTGCTCGGTGCCGGGTTCGGCGCTCCGGTCAACGGGGATATTTCGTTGGATTTTGAGGTTCAACTGGAGCCCGTCTTCCTTGGGCTTGATTTTGAGATTTAGCTTGGAGTAACCGGCCAGCAACGGGCCGAATTCGCTTTCTTCCACAACAGCTTCCCCTTGAACCTCGCAGGCCAGTTGCTGCAGCAGTTTTGCGGTCGCCTGGGGATTCAGGGTTCGCTTGATTTTTGCTTCAGTCTTTTTCATGTGGCCGCCTCACTTTCTGGTTCTGAAAGTTTGAATCCATTCATCCAAAATCGCGTTGGCTGTTCGCCGGACTGGTGGTTGGTTCCGGCCCAGACCGGGGAGCCGACCGTTTTGAGGTCATGGTTTGCAAGAAGTGGTGGAGAATAGTTCCGGTATGTTCAGGTATGATTAGTCTGAAGTTGGATGGTTCCGCGCGCATTTGGCTCGATAAGTTTTTGAAATCACATTTCTGATGGATGACGGCACCCGAACCGGGTTTGCGGGGCGGATCGGCCGCATCCAGAAAAAAAGGGGGGACACCGATTAGTGTCCCCCGAAAACATGGGTTCTTGAAAGCGGTTGGGGCAGCTGGCGATGCCCGGAAACCGCTAAAGATTTCCGCAGGCTCAAGAATGCCGCCTGCAGCAGGCTGATAAGGCCCCCCGGTTCTTCCAGGCGTCTGCGAGGGCAGCGCGCCCGGCCGGGCCCCGCCCGGGGATCTCTCAGATAAAGGCGGCGATCAGGGAGAGGCCGTTGGCTTCCAGCGCCCGTCCCACCGCCCACCCGAAAACCGCCCGGCCAAGCCGACGAACGGCCTTGTCGGTGACCTGCTGGACGGGGTCAGCGCTCTCGAGATCGAGCGCGCCGTCGTAGTGGCCGCTTTCCTTGAGCACCTGGAGCAGGCGTTCGACCCCGATCCGGTCGGGATCGTAGGTCACGATGGTGCTGCCGGTCATGGTGTTGACGCGCACGGTGTGCACTCCGTAAAGGTCCAAAAGATCATGAATTTGACTGGATTTCTGTGGGTTGGACCTCAAGGCGGGGATTTTGACACGCAACCGGCCGGGGACATGATGAAGGGTGTTCGCCGAATCCATTTCTACTCCTCTTGGCTTTTATCCACTTTGACAAACGTTCTGCATTTGGGATAATTGCGGCAGCGATAACGGGTGACGGACTTCCGGCGCATGTAAACGTGCATGGGGGCTCCGCACCTCGGACAGTTGGGCCTCTCCGTGGCTTCGGCCTTGCCTGAAGGCCACACGAACTGGCGGCCGCACACCAGACACAGGAAGCGACGCTTGCCGTTCCGGGTACTGCCATAGCGGTTGATCGCATCCGCCCCGCACGCGGGACATCGAATATCCGCCCCCACCGTCGCCACCTGCCAGACCCTCGCTTCCATTCCTTCTTATAGGTCCGGTTTGTTAGGCTTTTGTTAACTGGATATAAGAAATTGATTCAAAGTCGAAACCGCGCTGCCAGCCGTTTTAAGGGACCCCGTTCCGGCGGCAGGCGGGGGGTACCCGCGGCAGCGGGAGGTTGCGGCCGCGGATAAGAGAGAACGGCGCCGAAACGCCGGGAGGCCGCGTCTTTGCGGGGTGAAGTGCGGGTGTGGGCTTCGGCCTCGGGGGGCGGGATCAGGCGGCGGGCGGGGTCAGGTGCACCTGGAGCAGCGGGCCGATGGCGGCCATGCACTCCTCGATGGTGTAGTAGGTGTAGCCGGCGATCAGCCGGCCGCTTTCGTAGACATCCACGGCCGGGGTGCAGGGCGGGTGGGCGAAAAGGGCGTTGACGATGACCCGCCGGTCGGTTGCCCCCGAGGCCAGGAGGACCCCTGCATCCTGCTGGCTCTCCAGGTCGAAGGCCGGCAGGTGGGCCGGGCGCGGCTGCTGGTTGGCGTACATCATCTGATAGCGCACGCTGGGGGCGATATAGAGGGCCGCCGCTGGCGCCGGCACGCGAACCGTTGCGTGCAGCGAGCGGAAGAAGGCCTTTTCGACCGGCAGCAGATCCTGAAAGGTGACCAGCCGTCCGGCACGCAGATAGGGCGCCATGGTCTGCAGAATCCGGGATAGAAACTCCTGCCAGCCGGTTACGCTGTCGCTCGGGCCGACCCCCGCGCGTTTCGCGATGGTCTCGCTGACATGGCGTCCGGTGTCGTCCTGATGGGCCATACGGGTTTCCTTTCGCAGCAGGGGTGGGGGGATTCCGCCGGGGTTAAGTGGGCTGCAACCCGGAGCGAGTGTTTCAAATTTTTTCAAAAATGGGAAATGATTTCGATGTCTGGGGGATCCTTCGGTCCGGATTTTTGGCCGGGATCCGCCGGGACGGCCGCCGTCGGTCTCCCACATAGCGCTTGACAAAACGCCGGCTCCCGCCTGTATAACACCTTTAAGCCCTTCGCGGCCGCCCGCTTCCCGACCTTCGCCTTCAAACCGCCCAAGGTGACGCCATGCTTTCCAATCGCGAGATTGCCGCCGCCATGCAGATCAGGCTGGAAGAAGCGCTCCCGGAAATGCCCGCATTCGCCCCCGGGGTGCGCCGCGCCCCGGACCGCGGCTTTCGCCTGACCCGCGCCCAGACGGTCACGGCCCTAAAAAATGCCCTGCGTTACATTCCCGCGGCCCACCACGCCGCCCTGGCCCCCGAGTTTCTATCGGAGTTGAAAGCGCGCGGCCGCATTTACGGCTACCGCTTCCGCCCCGCCGGACCGATCGTTGCCCGGCCGATCGGGGAGTACACCGGCCGATGCCTCGCCGGCCGGGCCTGTCAGCTGATGATCGACAACAACCTGGACTTCGAGGTGGCCCTCTACCCTTACGAACTGGTGACCTACGGGGAGACCGGCAGCGTCTGCCAGAACTGGATGCAGTACCGCCTGATCCAAAAATACCTCCAGCAGCTGACCGACGACCAGACCCTGGTGATGCAGTCCGGCCACCCCCTGGGGCTTTTCCGCTCCTCCCCTGCAGCCCCGCGGGTGATCATCACCAACGGCCTGATGGTGGGGCTCTACGACAACCCCGCGGACTGGGAGATCGCCGCCCAGATGGGGGTCTCTTCCTACGGCCAGATGACCGCCGGCGGCTGGATGTACATCGGTCCCCAGGGCATCGTTCACGGCACCTACACCACCCTTCTGGGGGCCGCCCGCCGGCGCTGCGGGATCGGCCCCGACCAGGACCTAGGCGGGCTGCTGTTCGTCTCCTCCGGGCTGGGCGGCATGAGCGGGGCCCAGCCCAAGGCCGCCAGCATCGCCGGGGCGGTCTCGGTCATCGCCGAGGTGGACGACTCGCGCATCCGCACGCGCCGCGAGCAGGGCTGGGTGGAGATGGTCTCGGGCGACCCGGACGAGGTGTTTGCCGCCGCCGCCCGGGCCCTGGCGGACCGCAAAGCGCTGTCGATCGCTTACAGCGGCAACATCGTGGACCTGCTGGCCTACGCCGTCGCCCACGACATCCATATCGACCTGCTCTCTGATCAGACCTCCTGCCACGTGGCCTACGACGGCGGCTACTGCCCCCAGGGGGTGAGCTTCGCCGAGCGCACCCGGCTGCTGGCAACCGACCGGCCGCGCTTCCGGGGTCTGGTGGACCGCAGCCTGCGGCGGCATTTCGAACTGATCCGGACCCTGGCGGAACGCGGCGTCTACTTCTTCGATTACGGCAACGCCTTTTTAAAGGCGGTCTTCGACGCCGGGGTGACCGAGGTGGCCCGCAACGGCCGCGACGCCAAGGACGGCTTCGTCTTTCCGTCCTATTTCGAGGAGATCATGGGCCCGATCTTCGACTACGGCTACGGGCCGTTTCGCTGGGTCTGCCTCAGCGGTCGGCCCGAGGACCTGGCCCAAACCGACCAGGCGGCCATGGCCTGCATCGACCCCGACCGCCGTCCCGAAGACCGCGACAACTACATCTGGATCCGGGACGCGCAGCAAAACCGGCTGGTGGTGGGCAGCCAGGCGCGGATTCTCTACCAGGACGCCGCCGGGCGGGTGCGGATCGCGCTGGCCTTCAACCGCATGGTGCGCGAGGGCGCGGTCGGCCCGATCATGCTGGGTCGCGACCACCACGACCCCGGCGGCACTGATTCGCCCTTCCGGGAAACCGCCAACATCCGTGACGGCAGCAACGTCACCGCCGACATGGCCACCCACTGCTTCGCCGGCAACGCGGCCCGCGGCATGTCGCTGGTGGCGCTGCACAACGGCGGCGGCACCGGCATCGGCAAGGCCGTCAACGGCGGCTTCGGGCTGGTGCTGGACGGCAGC
>JAJDNY010000017.1 GCA_022340425.1 Desulfobacteraceae bacterium
ATGCCCCCTTTTTCGGCGGCAATCTTGGCCAGGGTGTTGCCGAGATACATTTCATGCTCGATGGAAACGTTGGAAATGATCGAAAGAACCGGCGCGATGATGTTGGTTGCATCCAGACGGCCGCCCATACCGGTTTCGATCACCGCCCAATCCACGCCTCTGCGGCGGAAGGCGTCAAAGGCCATGGCGGTGGCATACTCGAAGAAGGTGGGTTCGCGTTCACCGGATTTGGCCGCTTTGACCGCCTGGTGGGACGCAACCACCTCCTCGTCGGAAATCTGCTCGCCGTCGATGCAGATCCGTTCGTTGAAGCGCACCAGGTGGGGAGATGTGTAGAGGCCTGCGCGCAGGCCGGCGGCCTTGAGAATCGCCGCCAGGGCGGAGGCGATCGATCCTTTGCCGTTGGTGCCCGCGACGTGGATGGCGGCAAAGCGCTCCTGGGGATTTTGCATCGCCTGCAGGATCCGGCGGATCGTGTCGAGCCCCAGCTTGATGCCAAAGCGTCGCAGCCCGAACATCTCTTGAAGGCAGTCGTTGTAGGTGTCTTGGATTCCCATGCTCAAAAAAAACCCGGCAAGACGCAAATGCCTGCCGGGTGCTGTCGTTTCACTGGTGGTGAGCGGGGTTATCGCCGGAATCGTTTTCTGGCTGCTGCAATCCGCTGGCGGCGCACCGCTTCGCGCTCTTTACGCCGCCGGTACTCGCTGGGTTTCTCATAGCTTTTCTTGAGCTTCAGCCGTTTGAAAAGCCCGTCGTTCTGGATTTTCTTCTTCAGAATGCGCATCGCTTTTTCGAGGTCATTGTCCAAGACCTTGACAGTGATTTCCTTCAACCTGTATCGCCCCTTTCTATCCATCCCGCGGCCGGTCGCTGCGCCTGCCGCACCGATGGTTGATATATTTTCTGGAAATTTTTAAAAATGAACTTCTATACTCAAATACACAAAGTTTGGCAAGCAAAAAAATCCCCGCCACAGTTTCCAACCGTTTGGGATGGCGGGCTTATTGCCTTGACACCATATTAATATTACGCCATAAGAAGACCGCTGGCAAGAGCGCAAAACCACTATCTTGGACATGCCGTTACGGTCAATTGGAAAAGGAGGGTTGAAAATGCGTCTGATTTTGTTGGGCGGCCCTGGTGCCGGAAAGGGAACTCAGGCCAATTACATCAAGGAGCGATACCAGATCCCGCAGATTTCCACGGGCGATATGCTGCGGGCGGCCGTCAAGGCGGGCACCGAACTGGGCAAAAAGGCCAAGGCCGTGATGGATGCCGGCGGGCTCGTTCCCGATGACGTGATAATCGGGCTGGTGAAGGAGCGGATCAAAGAACCCGATTGTCAGAAAGGGTTTCTCTTTGACGGTTTTCCCCGGACCATCCCCCAGGCGGATGCCATGAAAGCGGCCGGTGTCGCTATTGACGCGGTGGTGGATATCGATGTGCCGGATGAGGAGATCATCAAGCGCATGAGCGGGCGCCGGGTCCACCTGGCCAGCGGCCGAACCTACCATCTCGTTTTCAATCCGCCCAAGGTTGAGGGCAAGGACGATGTCACCGGTGAGCCTCTGATCCAGCGCGACGACGACAAAGAGGAAACCGTGCGCAAGCGCCTGGAAGTCTACCATGCCCAGACCGAACCGTTGATCGGCTACTACCGCAATTGGGAAGCAAGCGGGGATGCGGCCGCGCCCAAATACATCAAGATCGAAGGCGTGGGCAAGGTGGATGGCATCCGCGACGCCATTTTCTCCGCGCTGGATAAGTTCAAATAGTTTTCCCCGGTTGTTTTGGACCTCAAGGGCCCTCTCCGTTCTTGGCCGGAAAGGGCCCTTTCCCCACTTCCGCCTGTTTTCGCTCCACAAACATTCTGGCGGCCGAAAGAGCCGCTTCCCTGGTTTGAATCCCGCCTGCGAGCTGCTCCTGCGTAATGAAATCCAGTACCGCTTTGAAAACCGGTGACGGCGTCAACTGCAGCTCCGCGATCAGGTCGTGACCGCTGATCAAGGGGCGGGCCGCCTTGCGGGGGATGTAGGTTGTCGCAAAAGCCTCCAGCTGGCTGAAGGCAAAGCGCGTAAACGCCCTGCTGACGGCGGGCTCGCCCACCTTGGCACGTATGTCGGCAAGGGCGTGGAGCAGCAGGGGCGGCGTCAGGTCGCCGCAGTGCATGAAAAACCGGGTCTGGGCTCTGGGCGAGAGGCGCTCCCGGGTCCAGGCATTGAAAAGGTGCAGCGGGCGCAGGTGGTTGCCGATGATGAAGTCAATAAAGGACCGCTCGCGTGCGGAGAATCGCAGGCGTTGGCTGATCCGGGCCGCCAGGGCCGCACCGGTTTTTTCGTGGCCGTAGAAATGAATCCCCCCCCCGGGATCGAGCGACTGCGTGGCGGGCTTGCCGATATCGTGCAGCAGAAGCGCCGTTTTCAGCCACGCCGTGGCCTGACGGTCGAGTTGGACCACTGCGGCAATTTGACGGGGCGGCGGGGGGGCCAGGATCGCTTCCAGTTCGTCGAAGGCCGCGAGCGTGTGCGCCCAGGCATCATGGCGGTGAAATGTCCGGTTCTGTGGGCATGTTCGCAGGGCCTTGAGTTCAGGAAAAAGATGAAACAGCAGGCCGGATGCCGCCATCTCCTTGAGCCAGCGGTGGCATCGGGGCGTTTGCAGCGTCTTGAAGAACTCTTCGCGGATGCGTTCCGCCGCGGCCCGGCTGATCAGCCCGGCCTGGCGGGCGATCGCTGCGGCGGTGGCCGCGTTGATTTCGAAGTTCAGATTGGCCGCGCAGCGGTAGGCCCGCAGCAGCCGGATGGGGTCCCGGCGGAAAGCGTTCGGATGCACCATCCGGACGGTTCCGGCCCGGAGGTCCTGCTGGCCGCCGTGCAGATCCACCAGGCGGCGGCTGCGAAGCGAGAGGGCCATGGCATTGATGGTAAAATCCCGACGACCGAGGTCTTTTTCAAGGCTGTTGCCGGCAAGCGGGGTGATGTCAAACAGCCGGTCTGCGGCCGCCACCCGATAGACCACTTTGCCGGGGGAACCCATGACCACCAGGCGGCCCCCCTTGCCCTCGGCCAGCCGGGCTGCAAAGCGCCTTGCATCCCGGGCAACTGCAATATCAATATCCATTGGGGGGCGGCCGATAAGGATGTCACGGACGGTGCCGCCCACAAGATAGGCGCCCTCGGCGTCTGGCAGTGAGTCTAAGATCGCTGAAAGGGGCATCTCCGGGTGAAACCTTTTATTCGGAAGGTCTGGCCAAACGGCGGCTGACGCGGGCTGGGGGGAGCATCGGCTGAAAATTACTATCACGGGCGGTCCTGGAATGCAATTCGGACGGCGTAAAGCCGGGGGGTGCCGGGGCGGTGACGCATTTGTCTGCATTGTTCTGTTTTTCATACGCCCATTCAGAAAAATGAATGCTGGCTTAAAAGCGCTTGACATCAAAAACAACCCGCTATATCTTTCAGAAATCATTAAACCCGCCTGATGGATTTGACACCCCTACTGCATTCACCAGATAAAGCCGCCGTGCTCTCAACCTTTCAATGTTGACCGCCAACATCACCCGGTCAGTTCAGCAGGATGCCAGCGTGAATACTGCCCCGTGAGCCCTGAATGCGCCAGCCCAGCCGTAAACGGCCGGGCGGTTTTTGGCCGTCCGCCTGGCCATTTCCGGTTTTATTGCCGTGTCGACCAAGGGGTGCTTTAAATTGGCTTTCGCGGGAGCGGCCGGCTTTCATTGTTCGTTGGGCTGAAAACCAGCCTCGCCACATAAACCTGTTCCCCAACACGTCCTCGGGCGTTGGTTTGTCTGATCCGCACGGCTGTCGGTGCCCCATCGGGCCCGTGGCGCCGGTGCCGAGGCAGCGGACGGGCCACCGCTAAAAGGGGATGTTTTTTGCCCTGCGCCGAGGCCCGCACCCCGGTGACCACCAGAAAAATACCTTAGCGGAGCGATACGTTCATGAACATCGTCGAATTGAAAGACAAAAAAATCAGCGAACTCACCCAGATGGCCAAGCGTTTTCACATTGACGGGGCCGCCGGAATGCGCAAGCAGGAGCTCATTTTTTCGCTTCTGCAGGCTCAGATCGAAAAGGACGGCATGATCTACGGTGAGGGAACGCTTGAGATCCTTCCGGACGGATTCGGGTTTTTGCGGGCGCCGGACTATAATTATCTGCCCGGACCGGACGATATCTACGTGTCGCCCTCCCAGATCCGTCGCTTCAACCTGCGAACCGGGGATACCGTCTCGGGCCAGATTCGGCAGCCGAAGGAGTCGGAGCGCTATTTTGCGCTGCTGAAGGTCGAGGCCATCAACTACGAGGATCCCGAGATCGCCCGTGAGAAGATCCTTTTTGACAACCTCACGCCGCTCTACCCCGACCGCAAGATCAATCTTGAAACCGAACCGGACAAGTATTCCACCCGGATCATGGACCTGATGACGCCCATCGGTTTTGGCCAACGGGGGCTGATCGTTTCGCCACCCAGGTCCGGCAAGACGATGCTCCTGCAGGCGGTGGCAAATGCCATCGTCACCAATCACAAGGACATTGTGATGTTTGTGCTTTTGATCGACGAGCGCCCCGAGGAAGTCACCGACATGGAGCGCTCGGTTGAGGCGGAGGTTATCAGCTCGACCTTCGACGAGCCCGCCGAGCGGCATGTGCAAGTCGCCGAAATGGTCATCGAGAAGGCCAAGCGTCTGGTGGAACACAAAAAGGACGTGATCATTTTGCTGGACAGCATTACCCGACTCGCCCGGGCTTACAACTCCGTCATGCCCCCCAGCGGTAAAATCCTCTCCGGCGGTGTGGACTCCAACGCCCTGCAGCGTCCCAAGCGGTTTTTCGGCGCCGCCCGCAACATCGAAGAGGGCGGCAGTCTCACCATCATTGCTACTGCGCTGATCGATACGGGCAGCCGGATGGACGAGGTGATCTTCGAAGAGTTCAAGGGCACGGGCAACATGGAAATTCAGCTGGACCGCCGCCTGTCCGACAAGCGCCTCTTCCCCGCCATCGACATCAACAAATCCGGAACCCGCAAGGAAGAGCTGCTCCTTCCCCAGGAAACCCTAAACCGGGTGTGGATTCTGCGGAAGCTCCTGTCGTCGTTGAATCCTATTGACAGTCTGGAATTTTTGCTTGATAAGATGAGCGGTACGCGAGATAATAAACATTTTATGGAGTTGATGAACGCCAGATGAGGAGGCCCTGAACCGCCATGAAAACCGGAATCCATCCCGAATACAAACAAACCGTCATCCGCTGCGCCTGCGGTCACGAAATTACCGTCGGCTCCACCAAGTCCGATATCAGCGTTGAAATCTGTTCCCAGTGCCACCCGTTTTTCACCGGAAAGCAGAAGCTGGTTGACACTGCGGGCCGGATCGAGCGTTTCCGTAGAAAATACGCCAAGTTTCAGAAAAACGACCAGTAGCCCCACCCGGCGCCTGGCCCAGAAGATGAAATAGTTGAATCGGTCTGAATTTCAGGCCATTCAACTATTTTCGTGTGGGGCTTTTCGCCGCCGGGCGCCGGAGCCTGGGGTGGGGGCCGGACAGAGGGTGGCTCAGCCGGAAAAACGCCCAAGGCCGATCCAACCCGGTGGCTGCCGGTCAAAGAGGGTGGGTAAAAGACCATGTTCAACAGACTGAAAGGGGTCGAAGAGCGGTTTCTGGAAATTGAAAAGAGCCTGAGCGACCCCGCCATCGTTGAAGACCGCCACGCCTATCAGAAAATCGTGCGGGAGCACGCCGAACTCAACAAGATCGTGTCCGCCTACCGCAGCTACATGCAAACGGTTAAAGAGCTGGCGGAGAGCAACGAACTGTTGCGTGACGGGGACCCGGGCATAAAAGAGCTCGCCCGCGACGAAATCCCCGCACTGATGGCCGCCAAGGAGGCCTTGGAGGTGGAGCTGAAGAAGCTCCTCATGCCCAAGGACCCCAACGATGAAAAAAACGTCCTGCTCGAAATCCGGGCGGGCACCGGCGGTGAGGAGGCCGGCCTGTTTGCCGGCGATCTTTTCAAAATGTACTCCCGCTACGCCGAGAGCAAGGGCTGGCGGATCGAGGTGATGACCCTGCACGTCTCCGGCGGGGGGCTCAAGGAGGTCATTGCCATGATCCAGGGCAGGGGGGCCTACAGCCGCCTTAAATTCGAAAGCGGGACGCACCGGGTTCAGCGTGTGCCGGTCACCGAAGCCCAGGGGCGGATCCACACCTCGGCGGTGACCGTCGCGGTCCTGCCCGAAGCCGAGGAGGTCGAGGTTCAGATCGATCCCGGCGATATCAAGGTGGATGTCTACCGCTCCACCGGCCCGGGAGGCCAATCCGTCAACACCACCGATTCGGCGGTGCGCATCACCCACCTGCCGACGGGGTTGGTGGTCACATGCCAGGATGAGAAATCCCAGCTGAAGAACAAAAACAAGGCCATGAAGGTGCTGCGGGCGCGTCTCTACGATCAGATGCTCCGGGAGCAGAATGAGAAACGTTCGGAAACCCGCAAAAGCCAAATCGGATCGGGTGACCGCAGCGAGCGGATCCGCACCTACAACTTCCCCCAGGGCCGGGTCACCGACCATCGCATCGGGCTGACCCTCTACAGGCTCGACAGCATCCTGCAGGGGGAAATCGACGAGATCATCGATGAGTTGGTCACCTTCCACCAGGCCCAGGTGTTAAAAAATGCAGACACCGGTACCACCCCTTCCAGCAACTGGGCGACCCCGGCGGGAAACTAACTGGACGATACTGAAACTGCTGGTCTGGACCACGTCTTTTTTCAAGTCCCACGGAATCGAGTCCCCCCGCGCCGACGCCGAAATTCTGCTGGCCCACACCCTCGGCAGCCAGCGGATCACGCTGTATACCCACCATGACCAGCCGCTCAACCCCGATGAGCTGAGGCGCTTCAAGGCATTCATCAAACGGCGTGCCGCGCGCGAGCCGGTATCCTATATCGTCGGCCAAAAAGGGTTCTGGTCCCTGGAGTTGACGGTCACACCGGACGTTCTGATTCCCCGGCCCGAGACCGAATGCCTGGTGGAAAGGGCGCTTGAATTTTTACCCCGGGATGGCGCGGCAGGCGCCCCTCGTGTTCTCGAGTTGGGGACCGGCTCCGGTGCCATTGTTCTGGCGCTGGCCAAAGAGCGGCCCGCCCACCGCTTCTATGCTCTCGACCGATCGGCGGCGGCGCTGGCAGTCGCCCGGTGTAATGCGCGCCGCGCCGGCCTCCAAGGTCGCGTCCAGTTCTGGGCCGCGGACTGGATCGATGCCCTGCGGCCCGGGCCGCCGTTGTTTGATCTGATCGTCTCCAATCCCCCCTACGTGCGGGCCGGCGATATTGCCGGGCTGCAACCCGAAATCGGTCGTTTCGAGCCCAGGAAGGCTCTCGACGGCGGACCCGACGGGCTCCGGGAGCTTGGCCGGATCATCCGGCAGGTCCCTCCTTTCCTGAACCCTGGGGGTCGGCTTTTACTGGAAATCGGCTGGGATCAAGCCAAGGCGCTGCGGGCGCTGGCCGCCGGCTGCGGAGCTTATCGGGAAGCAACCGTTTTTCAGGATTACAGTGGGCTGGATCGCGTTCTGCAGCTAAAAAAATAATTTGCGGTCTGCAAACTAATTTGTTAGTAAGAAAAGATTTTTTCATTACGCACGCCGGTGGACTCTTTTTCGGGTGCTTTCAACCGCTTCGGTGAAAGCCGGAACCGAGGTTGATACCGGCGGTGGACCCAACCCAACACACAAGGAGAAAGATCATGGCGTATGTCACAATGAAGGAGCTGCTGGAGGCCGGCGTGCATTTCGGCCATCAGACCAAACGCTGGAACCCGAAGATGAAGCCCTATATCTTCGGCGCCCGCAACGGGATCTATATCATCGATCTGCAAAAAACGGTGCGGATGTTCAAGAATGCCTACGACTTTGTGGCTGACACGGTTGGCAAGGGCAAGTCGGTGCTTTTCGTCGGAACCAAAAAACAGGCCCGCGACGCCATCTATGAAGAGGCCAACCGCTGTGAAATGTACTATGTCCACAACCGCTGGTTGGGCGGCATGATGACCAATTTCCAGACCATCAAGCAGAGCATCGACCGTCTGAACTACCTCAACAATATCGAAAACGACGGCACCATCAACCTCTTTCCCAAGAAGGAGCGGTTGAAGCTCGCCAAGGAAAGGGCCAAGCTGGACAGCAACCTGGGCGGCATCCGGCTGATGAAGTCGCTTCCCGGGGCGCTCTTCGTGGTGGATCCCAAAAACGAGGCGATCGCAGTCAAAGAGGGGCGCCGCCTGGGTATCCCGATCGTTGCGATTGTGGACACCAACTGCAATCCCGACGACATCGACTACCTCATTCCCGGCAACGATGATGCCATTCGCGCCATCCGCCTGATTGCCTCCCGGATTGCGGATGCCTGCGAGGATGGCCGCAAACGCTACGAAGAAAAACGGCAGGCCGAAGCCGACAAGGCCGTCGCCGAAGAGGCCGCTCCGGCTGCGACGGTCGAGCTTCAGCCGGGCGAGCGCAAGATCATTGCCGATGGTTCCGAGGGGCCGGTAGTTGAGGTCATTCGTAAAACCACCGGTCCGGCTGCCGCTGAAGCGGCCCCCGAGGGTGCCGCAGCCGCCGAAACCAGCGAAAAAGAATAGATGAGGAGAGAGCGACGATGGCAGCAATAAGTGCGCAGATGGTAAAAGAACTCCGGGAAAAAACCGGGGTTGGCATGATGGACTGCAAGAAGGCCCTCGCGGAAAGTGATGGCGACATGGAAAAAGCGGTGGAGTTTCTGAGAAAAAAAGGGCTGGCCACCGCCCAGAAACGGGCCGGCCGGGCGACTTCCGAAGGCATCGTGCAGGCCTATATCCATATGGGCGGCAAAATCGGGGTTCTCGTGGAGGTCAACTGCGAGTCCGACTTTGTGGCCAAGAATGAAGATTTTCAGGCTTTTGCCAAGAACATCGCCATGCATATCGCGGCCACCAACCCGGTGGGCATCGCCCCTGAGGACGTGCCCGCTGCGGTCGTCGAAAAGGAGATGGAAATCTACCGCGGGCAGGCCCGTGAAATGGGCAAGCCGGAGAAGATGCTGGAAAAGATCGCCGAAGGCAAAATGGCCAAGTTTTTCAAGGACAACTGCCTGCTGAATCAGCCCTACGTGCGCGATCCGAATCTCACCATCGCGGATCTGCTCAATGAAACCATCGCCAAGATCGGTGAGAACATTTCCATCCGGCGCTTTGCACGTTTCCAGATAGGAGATTAAACCCTTTGGCGCACCCACAATACCGAAGAGTACTTTTGAAACTCAGCGGCGAAGCGCTGATGGGTGATCAGGGCTTCGGCATCAGTCCGGACGTGCTGAAATACGTGGCCGAGGAGATCCAGTCGGTTTACGATCTGGGGGTTGAACTGGCCATCGTGGTGGGCGGCGGCAATATCTTTCGCGGTGTTGCCGCCAGCTCTTTTGACATGGACCGCGCCTCTGCGGATCACATGGGCATGCTGGCGACGGTCATCAACAGCCTTGCGCTGCAGGATGCGCTAGACAAGCGCGGGGTGCAGACCCGGGTGCAAACGGCCATTTCGATGCATGAGGTCGCCGAGCCCTACATTCTGCGGCGGGCGGTGCGCCATCTGGAAAAAGGCCGCGTTGTGATTTTCGCCGCGGGCACCGGCAACCCCTACTTTACCACCGACACCGCAGCCGTCCTGCGGGCCCAGGAAATTCACGCCGAGGTCCTTTTCAAGGCCACCAAGGTGGACGGGATCTACGATGCGGACCCCGAAAAGAACGCCAACGCCCGTTTTATTCCGGCGATTTCCTACATGCAGGTCCTGGAAAAACAGTTGAACGTCATGGACATGACCGCCATCTCGCTGGCCATGGACAACCATCTGCCATTGGTGGTCTTCAACCTCAAGGCCAGCGGCAGCGTCAAACGGGCGGTGTGCGGGGAAAAAATCGGCACCCGGATCGAAAACTGACCTCACCGCGGGGTAAAATGCTTTTTACGGAACCGTCAAGTTTTAGTTTTAGGGGGTTACTATGATCGCCGAAACCTATGAGGAAACCCGTGAGCGCATGGGTAAGACCGTCGCCGCGTTGAAGAGCGAGTTCAAGAAGGTCCGCACCGGCCGCGCCTCCCTGGCTCTGCTGGACGGCATCCGGGTGGACTACTATGGCACGCCGACACCGCTCAATCAGATGGCCTCCCTGGCGGTTCCCGAAAGCCGCCTGATCACGATCCAGCCCTGGGACGTGTCCGTTATCAAGGAGATCGAAAAGGCCCTCCTGAAATCGGATTTGGGGCTGACCCCCTCAAACGACGGCAAGCTGATCCGCATCGCGATTCCCCCCCTGACGGAGGAGCGGCGCAAGGAGCTGGTCAAGATCGTTCACAAGATGAGCGAAGAGCACAAGGTCGCCATTCGCAACATCCGCCGGGATGCCAACGAGCTTTTGAAGGGGTTCAAAAAGGACGGGGATATATCGGAAGACGAAGCTTTCAAGGCGCAGGACCAGGTTCAGAAGATCACCGATGAACATATCAAGCTGATCGACGAGGTCTTTCAGGAAAAAGAGAAGGAAATTCTTGAATTCTAACCTGCCGTCAGCCGATTTGGGCGGTTTGGACCCCGCCAGACTTCCCCGCCACATCGCCATCATCATGGACGGCAACGGCCGCTGGGCCAAACGGCGGCTGCTCAACCGGGTCAAGGGCCATGAAAAGGGCGCCGACACCGTCCGGACCGTGGTTCGCACCTGCCGTCAAATCGGCATCCAGTTCCTGAGCCTTTACGCCTTTTCAACTGAAAACTGGCAGCGCCCCAAGGCGGAGGTGAGCGCTCTGATGACGCTGCTGAAGAAATACATCGCTTCGGAAAAAGAGGAGCTGCACCAGCAGAACATCCGCGTCAACGTCCTGGGGGAGTTGGAGAGCCTGCCGGCCGATGTCCGGGCGCCCCTGATCGATATCGTTTCCCTGACGCGCAACAATGCCGGGATGGCCGTCAATCTGGCGATCAGCTACGGCGGGCGGGCGGAAATCGTCAAGATGGTCCGTGAAATCGCCCTCCAGGTCCAGGCCGGCGGGCTGGCGCCGGATGCCATTGACGCTGACCTGGTTGCCCGTCACCTCTACACCGCGGGCATGCCCGATCCGGACCTGTTGATCCGAACCAGCGGTGAGATGCGGATCAGTAATTTTCTCTTGTGGCAAATCGCCTATGCCGAAATTTTTGTCACCCCGACCTTGTGGCCGGACTTCGACCGGGAGGAATTCCTCGCTATTCTGCGGCATTTTCAAACGCGTGAACGGCGGTTTGGAAAAGTCCCGGACCCCTCGCCAGCCCTGTAAATTATGCATCTCAAGCGCTGGATAACCGGGCTGCTGGCCCTGCCGCTGCTGATTGCGATCATCGCCCGGGGGGGAAGCGCTCTGTTTGGGGGCTGCATCGCCCTGGTCGCCGGGGTGGCGCTGTGGGAATATTACCGGATCGTCTTCCACCCGCAGCGCTCCAGCGTGCCCCGAGGGGTGCCGTTTTTGGGCTATCTGATCGGGATCGCCCTCATCGGCGCCGCCCATACCGGTCAACCGGCCGCCATCATCGCGGTCTTGACGGCCAATCTGATTCTGGCGGCGATCCTCGGCCTGATCTATTTCAAGACCGTTCCGACGATTCCAGAAATCCTTTTCAAGCAGCTGGCCGGCAGCCTTTACATCCCCCTTTCGCTGGCCTACCTGGTGCTGCTGCGCGCCGGGGACCAGGGCGCCGCCTGGATTTTTTTTGTCGTTGGTGTTATTTTCGCCGGGGATATCGGGGCTTTTTATGCTGGCACCTATCTGGGGCGAAACCCCCTGTGCCCGTCGGTGAGCCCCAAGAAAACCATCGAGGGCGCGCTGGGGGGACTTGCCGCCAATCTGCTGGTGGGCGGGCTTTTTTTTCTTTTCGCATTGCCCCCGCTGCCGTGGGGTCTTGGGATCGCCGCACTGGTGGCCATGGGCGCCTGCGGGCAGGTGGGGGATCTGTTTGAATCAGTTCTCAAGCGGGCGGCCGGTGTCAAGGATTCAGGCGGAATCCTGCCGGGGCACGGCGGGATTCTGGACCGCATCGATGCACTCCTTTTCGCCGCGCCGCTGGCATACGCTTTCAAGGCGGCCTGCGTCTGAGGGGCTTTCCGCACCTATCCCGTTTCTTGCGGGCCCCTTGACTGCAATGGTTTTCCGCCCGGATTGCCCCCGTTCAGGAATGCCCCCGGGAACCGGCCGCCTGCGGCTGGCTGCGGTGCTCACAGCGGGCCGGTCCTTTTGTGATTGCAGCCGCTGGGGTTTTGGGGTGCCATGAAAAATCTTGCCGTACTGGGTTCCACCGGCTCCATCGGGCGCAGCACCCTCGATCTCGTCGCGGCTTTTCCCGAGCGGCTCGCTGCCAAGGTCCTGACCGCCAAGACCAACCTCGCTCTTCTGCTGCAGCAGATCGATATTTTCCGGCCGGAGCTGGTGGCGGTCTTTGATCGAACCGCCGCCGAAAGCCTGCAACGTCAGCTGCCCCCAGGCACCCGCGTCCAGGTTCTCTATGGCGAGGAGGGTTACTGTGCGGCAGCATCCTGGGCATCCGTGAATCAGGTGGTCACGGCCATGGTGGGCGCCGCCGGGCTTGCGCCGACGCTTGCGGCGATTGCCGCCGGCAAAGACATCGCCCTCGCCAACAAAGAAACCCTGGTGATGGCAGGGGAATTGGTGATGGCCCGGGCGGCGGTTAAGGGGGTCTCGATTCTGCCGGTGGACAGTGAGCACAGCGCTATTTTTCAGTGCCTCGCGGGCCAGCGGCGGCAGGACCTGCAAAAAATTTTTTTGACGGCCTCGGGGGGACCTTTTCGTGGCCGGTCCCGCGAGGACATCGCGGCGATGCGGCCCGAGGATGCCCTGGCGCACCCCACCTGGCGGATGGGGCCGAAAATCACCATCGATTCCGCCACGCTGATGAACAAGGGGCTGGAGGTGATCGAGGCCAAATGGCTTTTTGGTCTGGCGCCCGCCGAGATCGAGGTGGTGGTGCACCCTCAAAGCATCATCCACTCCATGGTGGCCTACCGGGACGGGTCGATTCTGGCGCAGTTGGGTGTTCCGGATATGAAGACCGCCATCGCCTGCGCGCTTTCCTGGCCCGAGCGCTGGCCACTGGGGCAGCCCCTTCCGGACTTTGCCGCCACGGCGGGGCTGACCTTCGAAAAACCGGATCTGGCGGCTTTTCCCTGTCTGGCCCTGGCCTATCAAGCCTGTAAAGCGGGCGGTACGCACCCGGCGGTTCTCAATGCCGCCAACGAGGTGGCCGTGGAGGCTTTTCTGACCGGGCAGATCGGGTTTTTGGAGATCCCGTGTTTGGTGGAACACGCGCTTGGGGCCCACAACGGAAACAGCCGCCCCCAGCTGGCCGATATCCTCGGCGCCGACCGCTGGGCCCGCGAAGAGACGCGGCGCAGGCTGGCTGCCGGGCGATGACGGCCGCAAGGCGCCTTGGGCGGCCCGCGGGGTTGCGCCCACCCCGATTTTTGTACGAAAACCTCAATCTGAAAGAGCGCGGCAGGCCCCGCTAAAGCATAACCGGCATGAGCACAAATCTGGTTGCATTCGTCGTTGTTCTGGGGGTGTTGATTTTTTTCCACGAGCTGGGCCATTTTTTGGTCGCCAGGCTCTTCGGGGTCGGCGTGGAGCGTTTCTCGCTGGGGTTCGGCCCCCGGATTCTCGGCAAGCAGATGGGCATAACCGATTACCGCATCTCCGCCATCCCCCTGGGCGGCTACGTCAAAATGGTCGGGGAGGAGCCCGATAGCGAGATCGACCCGGCCGACATTCCCATCTCGTTTACCCACAAACACGTCTTCAAACGCATTTTGATCGTCGCCGCCGGCCCGTTTTTCAACCTGCTGCTGGCAGCGCTCATTTTCTACGGGGTGTTCCAGGTTTCCGGCCTGATGATCCTCAAACCGGTTGTCGGCGGCGTCGAGGCCGACACGCCCGCCGCTCTGGCGGGACTGGCCGAGGGGGATGAAATCGCCGCCATTGACGGCAGCGCCATCGGCAGCTGGGAGGAAATGGCCGCCGCCATTTCCCAAAGCGAAGGCCGCCCGCTGGTTTTGACGGTCAAGCGCGGCGAGAGTCTGCAGGACCTTACGATAACCCCGACTCTGAAGCCCGCCCAAAATATCTTCGGCGAACCGATCGACCGCTATGTGATCGGCATTTCAGCCGCCGGTGACTTCGAGACCCAGCGCCTCAACCCCCTCCAGGCCCTCCTGGAAAGCGTCCATCGAACGTATTATTTCACCAAATTGACCGTGGTCAGCGTGGTGAAATTGATTCAGGGGACGGTTTCCACCAAAACCCTGGGCGGGCCCATCATGATCGCCGAGATGGCCGGTCAGCAGGCCAAGGAGGGGGCGGGCAATCTGGTGACCTTCATCGCCCTGCTGAGCATCAACCTGGCCATCCTGAACATCCTGCCGATTCCGGTGCTGGATGGGGGGCATCTGTTGTTTTTTACCATCGAGGCCGTGACCGGCCGCCCGGTGAACGTCAAGGTGCGTGAGGTCGCCCAGCAGGCGGGAATATTTCTGCTCATGCTTCTGATGATTTTGGTCTTCTACAATGACATCACCCGGATATTTTTCCGATAGCAGGGCCTGCCGCCGGCGCTTTGCAGTGCTCAACGAGGAAGTCCACCGCACCCGCGGCCGTCTCCGGGACTCACATCAAGGATAGCGAAGATGCCCCACCGACTCGAAATTGCCTTGAAACCCGAGCTGGTCGATGCAGAAGGGGAGGGGATCCGCCGCAAAGCCGGCGATTACTTCGGCATCACCGTCACGCGGGTTCGGACGGTGCAGATCCTGACCATCGATGCCGCCCTTTCCGCCGATCAGCTGGCCGCCATCCAGAATGAGATCTTCACCAACCCGGTCACGCAGACCAGTTCCTATGACCCGCTGCCGGTCCCCTTCGACTGGAGCATCTGGGTGGGCTATCGCCCCGGCGTGCGCGACAACCCCGGCAGCACGGCGGTCGAGGCGATCGAGGACCTCTTGAAAATCCGCTTCGCCCGGGAGGAGGCCGTCTTCACCTCCAAGCGCTACTGCCTCGAAGCCCAAGGGCTCTCCTTTGCGGCGATGGAGCGGATCGCCGGCGAGCTTCTGGCCAACGACATCATCCAGCAGTGGCGGATTATCCCCAAATCGGATTGGGACCCGGCCGTGGGTATCGGTTACATCCTGCCCAAGGTCAAGCTCAACCACGAGCCGGTGGTCACCACCGTCGCCGTCGACAGCGACGCCAGCCTGCGCCGGATCAGCTTTGAGCGCAACCTGGCGCTGAACCCACAGGACATCCCCGTCATTCGCGAATATTTTACCCGCCCGGGGGTTCGAAGCGCACGGGCGGCGGTGGGGCTGGGCGACCCCACCGACATCGAACTCGAGTATCTGTCCCAGGCCCGCAGCGACCACTGCAATCACAACACATTCCGCGGGCTTTTTAACTACCGCGAACTTGCCGGCGGCCCCGCCGAGACCATCGACAGCCTGTTCAAAACCTGCATCGAAGCCCCGACCCTGGCCCTCAAAGAACGCAAACCCTGGGTGGTTTCGGTGCTCTGGGACAATGCCGGGGTGGCCCGTTTCGACGATGATCACCACTATGTCGTTACCGGTGAAACCCACAACTCACCCTCCAACATGGAGGCCTACGGCGGCGCCATTACCGGGATCGTCGGGGTTTACCGGGACCCCATGGGAACCGGCAAAGGGGCCAAGCTCATCATGGGCAGCTACGGCTTCTGTGTCGGCCACCGGGATTACGAGGGGCATTTGCGGCCCCGGTTGCACCCGCGGCGGTTGCTGGACGGGGTCATCGAAGGGGTCCGCGACGGCGGCAACAAGAGCGGCATCCCGACGACCTTCGGCCAGGTCCTGTTTCACCCCGGCTACATGGGCAAGTGCCTGGTCTTCGTGACCGCCGTGGGGCTGATGCCCAAAACCGTGGACGAGCGGCCCGCCGAGGAAAAGACAACAACCCCCGGCGACCTGGTGATCATGTGCGGCGGGCGCGTGGGAAAGGACGGGATCCACGGTGTGACGGCCTCTTCCGAGGTCTTTTCGGAACACACCCCGGCGGGCCACGTGCAAATCGGGGACCCCTACACCCAGAAAAAAATGCACGATTTCCTGCTCCAGGCCCGGGATGAGGGCTTGATCGCCTTTATCACCGACAACGGCGGCGGCGGACTTTCCTCCTCCATCGGCGAATCGGCCCGGTTTGCCGGCGGCTGCGAGGTGGATCTGGACCGCGTGCCTTTGAAATACGACGGCCTCGACCAGTGGGAGATCTGGGTCTCCGAATCCCAGGAGCGCATGACGGTGGCCATCAAGCCCCAGCATTTGGACCGGTTCATGGCCCTTTCCCGGCGGCACGCCGTGGAAAGCACCGTCATCGGGAAATACACCGACAGCGGCAAGCTTCACATCCGCTACAAGGGCGAGACCTGTGCCTTTGTCGATCTGGATCTGCTGGAATCCGGTTTTCCCCAGTGGCGTTTTGACGCCGACTGGCTGCCGCCGGAAAGCCGCGGCCTGAATGAGCCGGTGGTGCAGGAGCCCCGGAATTACGCCCGTCTACTGCTGGACATACTGGCGCGCCCCAACATCTGCTCCAAGGAGTGGATCACCCGCCAGTACGACCATGAGGTCCAGGGCAGCAGTGTGATCAAGCCCCTGGTGGGCGCCGCAAGCGACGTCAACAGCGATGCCAGCGTGATCCGCCCGGTGCTCACTTCCAACCGTGGACTGGCCTTTTCCCAGGCCCTCCTGCCGGCCTACTCGGCCATCGACACCTACCACATGACCGCCTGCACCATCGATGAGGCGGTCCGGCGCCTGGTGGCCGTGGGTGCCGATCCCGATCAGATCGGCGGGGTGGACAATTTCTGCTGGCCCAACATCCAGTTCGACCCCCAGGCCAACCCCGACGGTCGCTTCAAGGCGGCTCAGCTCGTGCGCTCCTGCCGGGCGCTGCGGGATCTTTGCCTGGCGTACGAAATCCCGCTGCTTTCGGGTAAAGACAGCATGTACGTCGACGGTCTGCTGGAAGGCGCCTACGGGGAGCGTCACAAGGTCTCCGCGCTGCCCTCCCTGCAGTTTTCGGCAACCTCGGTGGTGGCTGACGTTGAAAAATGCCAGAGCATGGACAGCAAGATCCCGGGGGATCTGGTGTATGTTCTGGGGCTGACCCGCGACGAGCTCGGCGCCGGCGAGTACTACGAGCACCTCGGCTATCTGGGCTGCCGGGTGCCGCGGGTGCGGCCGGCCGAAGCTCTCCCCCTCTACCACGCCCTGGCAACCGCCATCGAGGCTTCCGCCGTGGCCTCGGTTCACGGGGTTTACCGCGGGGGGCTGGGGGTCCATCTGGCGATGGTCGCCATGGGAGGCAATCTCGGGATGGCGCTTGATCTTGCCGCCGTGCCCGCGGAGCCTGCTCTGCGCCCCGACCGCCTGCTATTCTCGGAGTCGGCCGGGCGTTTTATCGTTACCGTCGACCCCAGCCAGAAAGCCCGCTTTGAGGGGCTGCTGGCGGGCAGCGTGTTCGCCTGTATCGGCGAAGTGACGGCGGCCCCGCAGATCGTCATCGATTGCGGCGGCGCATCCTGCCGCCGGATTCTTTCGGTCCCCCTGAAAGAACTGAAACGCGCCTGGAAGGCCCCCTTTGGAGACTTGCGATGAGCCGCGTCAATGCCCTGGTCCTCACCGGTTTCGGCCTGAACTGCGATATCGAAACCGCCCATGCCATCGAGCTGGCCGGCGGGCGGGCCGACCGCGTTCATATTAATGCCCTGATCGCAGGTGACGCCCGGCTGGACGCCTATCAGATGATAACCTTCGTGGGGGGCTTCAGCTGGGGGGATGACCACGGCGCCGGCGTGGTTCAGGCGGTTCGCCTGAAGACCCACATCGGGGAGCAGTTGCTGCGGTTCATCGGCTCCGGCAAGCTCGTGCTGGGGATCTGCAACGGGTTTCAGACCCTGGTCAATTTAGGTTTGCTGCCGGGTTTGGACGCGGATTACCAAACTCGCTCGGTGGCCCTGGCCGCCAACGATTGCGGCAACTTCCGTGATCAATGGGTCTCGCTGGGGGTCGACCCCCGATCGCCGTGCGTCTTCACCCGCGGCCTGACCCGTCTGGAGCTGCCGGTTCGCCATGGGGAGGGCAAGTTTTTCGCTGCTCCGGGTACCCTGGAAAAGCTGCTGCACCATCACCAGGTGGTGCTGCGCTATGTCCTGCCCGACGGCAGCCCCGCCCAGGGCCTTTTCCCCGACAACCCCAATGGGTCGCTGCACGATATCGCCGGGATCTGTGATCCCAGCGGCCGCGTATTCGGGCTGATGCCCCACCCCGAGGCCTATCATCACTGGACCCATCACCCCCGCTGGACCCGGCTGCGAGAGGAATTCAGACGCAGCGGCCAGCCTGTCGACACTGCCGGTGCCGACGGCAATCTGATCTTCGAAAACGCGGTAACCTTCTTTAAATAATAACGCCTTGATTTTAAATTAAATTTTTAGAATCAAGGCAGCCCAGTACCTCCTTCCGGAAATTCCTCCTCAGCACCAGCACCCAGGCCCGGCGCTTCCCAGCGCGGGACCTTTTTTGCTTCCTACCACCACCCGGTTCACATCACATTCATTACCAAAAAATCCCCAAGAGGGTCGACGTTCGCTTTTGAGGCCAGGTCGGTCATCCTCCCCACTCCTCGCATGACGTTTCCTATGAACCCGTTGTCGGGTTTCTTGTTTCCGTGAATTCATCGAAACCCGATTCCTCGCTTATCTGCCGCCGAAGGTCATCAAAGCCCTACCACCGAGCCTTCGGCTTCAGTTGCCGGCGCCATCGTTCGATATGAGGGAGGGCGTGAAGGTCGCCGAAGTGGTGAGGCGGCTTTTCAGTGCAGCCTAAAAAAAATTAATAGCGCTATAAAAAGTTTTAATAGCTGGGCTGGCCAAAAAAGGTTTGCGGGGGGATGGCGATAAATTAAGCGTGGCCTCGCGCCAGATTTTTAAATTGTTTAATATCAATTGGTTATATCGTTAAAAGTGGTCCGTGCGGGATCTGGGGGGCGTTCAATACGCCCCCAGTCGCCCGTGGCATGTAAATTGTAAAGTTGTCTGAAAATCAAAAATTCACCGCGCTAATCACCCAATCGGAGTCGACTACTATGCGCAAGAATTCGGGGTTCACCTTAATGGAACTGATGACGACAATTGCCATCATTGCGATCCTGGCATCTGTTGCAATTCCCAACATGATCGCTTGGCTTCCCGATTACCGTCTGCGCAGCGGGGCGGCTGAAATGCTCTCGGCGCTGCAGTTGGCGCTCCTGACCGCCATCAGGGAAAACGCGGATGTGGTGGTCGAATTAGACACCGGCAGCGATGAGTACGTGGTTTACCTGGACAACGGGGCAGGGGGCACCGAGCCCGGCAATGGAGCCAAGGACCCAGATGAGAGGGTGATCAAATCCGGCAAAATGGCGCCGGATGCACAGATCGACAGCGCCGGCTTCTCCGGCGGGGTTAGTCGGGTCTCGTTTACCGGTCGTGGGCTCACCAAAGGCTTCCAGGTCGGCACCGTGACGCTGAAAAACAGCAAGGGGCATCAAAAGGAAATCGTGGTCAACATGACCGGCCGCTGCCGGATCAAATAGCCATCAGCCCAGGCAAATGCGTGGGCGAGTGCGGATCGAAGGGCAAAAAGGAAAGGATACGCTTCAATGAACACGATGGGCCGCAGCACCAAAGGGTTTACCCTGATTGAACTGATGATCGCCATGGCCATCTCGGGAATTGTGATGGCTGGCATCTATGCCGCCTATGAAATGCAGGTCAGGTCCCAGATCACCAACCAGGCTCTGGTGGACATGCAGCAGGAAATGCGGGCGGCGATGTTGATAATGGAGCGCGATCTTCGCATGGCCGGCTATGACCCAACGGAAAACGCCGGGGCCGAGATAACCGAAATCCGGGCCAACAGTGTTGCCTTCACCATGGACATCGCCGGCGGCAACACCGACGGGATCGACAACAACAACGACGGGTTTGTTGACAAAGTCGATGAGGCGGACTTCCCGGACGGGGACCTCGACGACGGTAACGAAGTGATCCAATACGTTCATGAAATCGATGCCGATGGCACCCCCTATCTGGGGCGCTCCATGGGCGGCGGGGCGGTGTCGCCGGTGGCCTACAACATTGACGCGCTGAACTTTGTCTATCTGGATCAAGACGGCAACCCCACCGCCGACCGCACCCAGATCCGGGCCATCGCCGTTACCATGGTCGGGCGTTCGGGCAAGGACGTGCCGGTTCTGTTTTTCAAGCAGCAGGACAACACGGTTTATCGCAATCAGCAGGGCGACGTCATCCTGGCCGCCCCCAACGACGACTTCAGGCGGATGATGCTCTCAACCGTGGTCAAGTGCCGCAACCTTTAAACGCCATCACTCTGTCCAATAAAACGGAGAATACCATGTCCAGAGAGCCGGAGAAAGCAACCCGAGAACCCAACCAAATGGGATTTACCCTGATCGAGGTCCTGATGGCGATGGCCATCTTCGCCATCGGTATTCTGGCGGTGGGCAGCATGCAGATCGCCGCCATGAACGGCGGGGCGTCGGCCAGGCGCTCAACCGATGCGGCCACCATCGCCCAGGACCAGATCGAAAAGATCATCGCAGGCAATTATGACGATCTCGTCGCCCCGGCCGATGCCGTCGTCAATGGGCGCTACAGCCTGAACTGGACCGTTGCGGAAAGGGACTTGAACGCTGACGGGAACAATGATGCCAAAAACGTCACGGTCACCGTCTCCTGGCCGGACAAGGGCGGCGACCGGAGCTTTAATCTGGACTTTACCAAAGTGCTCAACATCAAAGGTTAAGTGGTGAAATCGCCGGTAAATTGTCGCGTCACCGGGCGATTGTCGGCCATCTGAGATGCTTCTTACCGAAGACGATCTGAAAAGGAAAAAATCCCCATGCGGAACCCTGCAGACCTAATCAAATCCGAGGAAGGTTCGGTCATGGTCGTGGCCCTTATCGTTCTGGCAATGTTGACCATCATCGGCATCTCCGCCTCCAACACCAGCACCACCGAACTCCAGATCGTGCGCAACGATCTGCTGTACCGGATAAATTTCTACAAGGCAGAGGCCGCGGCGCGTGAGGGGGCCCAGACGATCGCCAACCTGGCCAAAACCAGCCCGGACGAGGTCAACCCCGGTCAAACCACCCAAGGCTGGCTGGTGGACCCCGCAGTCGAGGGTATCGATATGAACAAGATATCGGACGTGGAAGCCATCGGTGAGCCCTCCAACGTGGTCGCCGACGCTGCCACAGCCTATGCCGCCGCCTTTGTCGGCAGAACCGGCAGCGTCGCCGCCGAAAACGAAAGCCAAGTTTACCATTTCAATTTATACGGGCTGCACACCGACGACGACGGCAGGGCGTTTATTGAGATGGGGTATAAGGTCAAGGTGTTTCAGAATTAATTAAAAATAATTCTTTTGAAATAGAAAATTCCATTTTGCGTAGAAATGTCATTTTGCGGTCATTTTTTGACGGCTTTTAAGGGAGGTCACCCCATGTTTATGTTTGGCAGAGAAAGAAGGTTGCAAAATAGAGAGGCGCAGAAAAAAAGTTCATGCGCGACTATCTGCAGCAAGGTTTCAATAATTCTGTCTGTGGTGATCTTTCTGTTTTTCTTAAGTGGGGGTTGGGGTTTAAAAAACGTTGCTCTGGCAGGAGATATTATAATTCATAACGTTTCTGTAAGTGAAGATCAAAGTACAGTTAATTTTACCATAACACATTGGCCAGCTGAATCTTCAGAAGTCTCTGTTAATTGGTCGACGGGTGATCCGTCCTCTGGCGTGGCGGCGACAGCGGGCAGCGACTACACGGCCGGCAGCGGAACGGTGAACTTTGCCGCCGGGGAGACGGCCAAGACGATATCGGTGGCGATCATTGATGACACGATAGTTGAGGCCAGCGAGAAGTTTCTGGCAATCCTGGATGCGGGCAGCATCAGCGGCC
>JAJDNY010000018.1 GCA_022340425.1 Desulfobacteraceae bacterium
AGGCAGTTTCGTCAAGAAGGGCGCGCTCCTCTTCGAGATCGACCCAAGACCGTTCCAGGCGTCGCTGGACGTGGCCAAGGCCGTATTGGCCAAGCATGAGGCCGTGCTGCGGACCGCCCAGGCCACCCTCAAACGGATTCTGCCCCTGGCCGAGGCCCGGGCGGTGAGCCAGAAGGACAAGGACGACGCCATCGGGAGCGTTCAGGCCGCGGAAGCCCAGGTGCTGGCCTCCCGCGCCGAGGTCCGCAAGGCCGAGCTCGACCTGAGCTTCACCAAGATCAAATCCCCCATCGACGGCATCGCGGGCGCCGCCAAGGCCCAGCTCGGGAACCTGGTCGGCACTCCCCAGGCGCTGGAGCTGACCACGGTCTCCACGGTGGACCCCATCAAGGTCTATGTGCCCATCAGCGAACGGCAATATCTGCAAGCCATGGCAAGCGCCAAGACCCAAGCGGCGGCACCCGAAAAGAGCCGGTTTGAACTGGTGTTGACCGACGGCACGGTCTGGCCCCACCAGGGCACCCTCGGCTTCGCCGACCGGCAGGTGGATCCCCAGACGGGGACCATCCGGGTGGCCATCTTCTTCCCCAACCCCGAAAACATCCTGCGGCCCGGACAATACGCTAAGGTCAGAGCCCTCCTCAAGACCGAACAGGGGGCCTTGATGGTGCCCCAGCGCGCTGTCAGCGAGCTTCAGGGAATCTACCGGGTGGCGGTGGTGGCTGACGATAATACCGTCGAGATCCGCAGCGTGAAGGTCGGCGAACGTTTCGAGACCTTTTGGATCATTACCGAGGGGCTTAAGCCCGGTGAGCGGGTGGTTGTCGAAGGTGTCCAGAAGGTGCGCGACGGCGTCAAGGTCAACCCCGTTGCCTATTCGGCGAAATCGGATTCGGCCCAACCGAAACCTTAGACGCGCGCTGCGACACCCCACTCCAGCAGAAAGGCTGATCTTCGATGGCTAAATTTTTTGTCAACCGGCCGATCGTGGCGATCGTGATCTCCATCATTTTTGTCATCGTGGGTATCGTGGCCATGCTGGGCCTGCCCGTTGCCCAGTATCCGGACATCGTCCCGCCGGAAATTTTCATCAACACCTTCTACGTCGGCGCCGACGCCCAGACCGTGGAGCAGTCGGTGGCCACCCCCATCGAGCAGGAGATGAGCGGGGTGGACAACATGAACTACATGTACTCGCTCAACGCCAACAGCGGCGAGCTGAGATTGTACGTCAACTTCGATGTCAAGACCGACCCCAACATCGACCAGGTGCTGGCCCAGATGCGCAAGGCCCAGGCGGATTCGAAGCTGCCCTCCGAAGTGCGCGACTACGGCGTGACGGTCAAGAAATCCCAGTCCTCGCCCCTCATGGTGGTTAACCTTTCCTCTCCCAACGGCACGTATGACGCCACCTTTCTGGCCAACTACGCCTACATCAACCTGAACGACCAGCTCACGCGGGTGCCGGGGATCGCCAACGTCAACGTGTTCGGCGCCGGGCAGTACGCCATGCGGCTGTGGGTGAAGCCCGACCAGCTGGCCAACCTCAACATCACCGTGCCGGAGATCGTCGACGCCATCCAGAAGCAGAACACCGTCAACCCGGCCGGGCAGGTGGGGGCCGAGCCCGCGCCCGAGGGGATCGATTACACCTATGCCATCCGCGCCCAGGGGCGACTGGAAACACCGGAGGAGTTCGCCCAAATCGTGCTGCGGGCCAACCCGGACGGCTCGCTGGTGCGCCTCCAGGACGTGGGCCGCATCGAACTGGGCTCCCAGAACTACAGCATGGTGGGCCGGATGAACGGCAAGCCGGCGGCGGTATTGGCTCTCTACCAGCTTCCCGGGACCAACGCCATCGCGGCCGTGGACGGGGTGACCCGGCTCATGGAGGAGGTCGCCAAAAGCTTCCCGGAGGACCTGGAATACACCATCGCCTTGGACACCACCCAGTCGGTGCGCGAGGGCATCAAGGAGATCATCCACACCCTGGTGGAGGCCCTGGTGCTGGTGATCATCGTGGTGTTCATCTTCCTGCAGGGCTGGCGCGCGACCCTGATCCCGGCGCTGGCGGTGCCGGTCTCCCTGATCGGCACCTTCGCCATGTTCCCCATCCTGGGGTTTTCCATCAACACGATCGCATTGATGGGCATGGTGTTGGCCATCGGGCTGGTGGTCGACGACGCCATCGTGGTGGTGGAGGCGGTGGAGCACCACATCGAGCACGGCCTCACCCCCAAAGAGGCCACCCTGAAAGCCATGGAGGAGGTGTCGGGGCCGGTGGTGGCCATCGCCCTGGTGCTCTCGGCCGTTTTCCTGCCCACCGTCTTTATTCCCGGCATCACCGGCAAGCTCTACCAGCAGTTCGCGGTCACCATCGCCATCTCGGTCATCATCTCGGCCTTCAACGCCCTGACCCTCAGCCCGGCCCTGTCATCCCTGATCCTGAAGCCCAAAAAACAGACCCGCGGCCCCCTGGGGGCCTTCTACCGCTGGTTCAACAATGCCTTCGGCAAAGCCACCAACGGCTATGTGAAGCTCACCGGCTGGTTCATCCGCAAGTTCGTCATCAGCCTGCTGCTGCTGGTCGTGATGACCGCCGGGACCGGGATGATCGCCCGCATGGTGCCCGGCGGCTTTCTGCCGGAGGAGGACCAGGGCTATCTCTACGCCGGGGTGCAGCTGCCGAATGCCGCCTCCCTGCAGCGCACGGATGCCGCCACCCGCGAGTTGGAAAAGCTGATCATGGAGACCCCCGGGGTGGCGTACTGCACCACGGTGACGGGTTTCAGCCTGCTCTCCGGGGTTTCCAACACCTACAGCGGCTTTTTCTTCATCACCCTCAAGCCCTGGGACGAGCGCAAAAGCCCCGAGGAAAAATACGATGCCATCATGGCCAACCTCAACCGGCGCCTGGGCGGGATCTCCCAGGGAATCGCCTTCGCCTTCTCGCCGCCGGCGATCCCGGGCATCGGCACCGCCGGCGGGGTGACCTTCATCCTGCAGGACCGCAGCGGCAAGGACATCGCCTTCCTGTGGGAAAACACCCAGAAGTTCATGGAGGAGGCCGGGAAGCGCCCGGAGATCGGGCGCGTGACCACCACCTTCCTGCCCACGGTGCCGCAGATTTTCGTGGACGTCGACCGCGACAAGGTGCTCAAGCAGGGGGTCGATCTGAGCCAGGTCTACCGCACCCTGCAGGCCTTCATGGGGGGGTATTTCGTCAACTACTTCAACCGCTTCGGCCGCACCTGGCAGGTCTACGTGCAGGCCGAGGGCGCCTACCGCACCAGCGCCGAGCAGCTGGGTCAGTTCTACGTGCGCAACGCCGCCGGCAACACCGTGCCGCTCTCCGCCGTGACCACCATCGAAGAGCGCTCCGGCCCCGAGTTCACCATGCGCTACAACCTCTACCGCTCGGCCCAGATCAACGTCGTCCCGACTCCCGGTTTCAGTTCCTCCCAGGCCATGGGCGCGCTTGAGGAAGTCTTCGCCGCCAGCATGCCGGGCGAGATGGGCTACGACTACCTCGGCATGAGCTTCCAGGAGAAGAAGGCCATGGAGGGGGTGCCGGTGTCGGTGATCTTCGCCCTGTCGCTGGTCTTCGTTTTCCTGATTCTGGCCGCCCAGTACGAGAGCTGGTCCCTGCCCTTCAGCGTCCTTTTGGGGACCCCCGTCGCCGTGCTGGGTGCTTTTGCAGCGATTTTCCTGCGCCGCATGGAGTTCAACCTCTACGCCCAGATCGGACTGATCATGCTGATCGGGCTGGCGGCCAAGAACGCGATCCTGATCGTCGAGTTCGCCAAGGTGGAGTATGAAAAGGGCAAACCCATCATGGACGCTGCACTGGAAGGGGCTCGGCTGCGGCTGCGGCCGATCCTGATGACCAGCTTCGCCTTCATCCTGGGCTGCGTGCCGCTGGCGATCGCCTCGGGGTCGGGGGCCATCGCCCGTCAGGTGATGGGCACCGGGGTCATCGGCGGCATGCTGGCGGCCAGCTTCATCGCCATTTTCCTGATTCCGATGACCTTCTACGTCGTTGAAAAGCTGGCCCACCGGGGCCAGCCAGAAGCGGCCGGCACGGCCGCCGCGCCCCAGGACCCGCAACCGGAAACGAGAAAGGAAGAGGAGCATGCGTAAGGGGTTTCTGTGCTGCGTTCTTTTGATCACGCTGACGGGCTGCGCCATGGTCGGTCCGGACTACAAGCGGCCCAGCGTCGATGCACCGGCCGCCTGGCGCTTCGAGGATAAAGAGGCGCGGGATCTCGCCAACACGGCCTGGTGGGAGCAGTTCGACGACCCCGTCCTGAACGACCTGGTGCGCACCGCCCTGGCCCGGAACCGGGATCTGCTGATCGCCACGGCCCGGGTCGAGGAGTTCTTCGGCCGCTATTTTGCGACCCGCGGCGGGCAGTTCCCCTTAGCCGAGGCCGGTGGCAGCGCCTTTCGCGAGCGCATGACCGAAAAAGGGCCCAGCCCCGTTCCGCCGGGGGTCGACACGACCTTCAACTACTACGAGGCGTTTCTGGGGGGCAGCTGGGAGCTCGATTTCTGGGGCAAGTTCCGTCGCGCCAGCGAGGCCGCCCGCGCCGAGCTATACGGCACCGAGGAGGCCCGGCGGGCCGTGGTGCTGACCCTGGTCAGTGCCGTGGCCGGCAGCTACGTGGACATCCTGGCGCTGGACAAGCAGCTGGAAATCACCCGGCGTACGGCCGAAACCCGGCGGGAGACCCGCGACCTGTTCCAAATGCGTTTGGACAACGGGGTCATCCCCGAAATAGACCTGAGCCAGGCCGAGGCCGAATATCAGGACGCCCTGGCGCGCATCCCCGAAATCGAGCTGGCCATCGCGCGGGCGGAAAACGCCCTCAGTGTGCTGCTGGGCCAAAACCCCGGCGCCATTCCCCGGGGCCGCACCATCGACGCGCTGCGGCTGCCGGGAATTCCCGCCGGGCTGCCCTCCGACCTGATGGAACGGCGGCCCGACATCCGGGCCGCTGAGCAGACCCTGATCGCCGCCAACGCCCGGATCGGGGTCGCCAAGTCGCTCTATTTCCCGACCATTTCCCTGACCGGCGCTTTCGGCACGGCCAGTACCGATCTGTCGGATCTCTTCACCGGCCCGTCCAAGGCCTGGAATTTCGGCGTGCCCGTGAGCGTGCCGATTTTCACGGCCGGCCGCATCGGCGGCGAGGTCAAGGGTGCCGAGGCGTTCCAGCAGCAGGCGCTCTACGGTTACCTGCAGGCCGTGCAAAACGCCTTTCGCGAAATGGACGACGCGCTGGTCGAACGCGCCAAATCGGACCAGCGGCTCCAAGCCCTGGGCCGGCAGGTGGCCGCGCTTGAAAACTACGCACGGCTGGCGCGCATGCGCTATGACGAGGGCGTCACGAGCTTTCTCGAGGTGCTGGACGCCGAACGCAGCCTGTTCAACGTCGAGCTGTCCCAAACCACCAGCCAGAACGTCCTGTTTCGGTCCCTGATCAACATCTACAAGGCCATGGGCGGCGGCTGGGTGGAGGCCGCGGCGACGGTGCAACCGGTGATGAAGGCGGGCTTCATCCCCTGAATGCAAACGACAAACAGATCGGAACCATGAGAGGAGGAGACCATGAATCGAGTTTGGCTTATGATGGCTGTGGTGGCGCTGTCATTGGGAATTGCAGGCGGCCTGGGCGCTCAGGAGTCACTCATCGAGACGGTCGCCAACGGGTGCAAGACCGAGATTGAAACCTATTGCAAGGATGTGACCCCCGGTGAGGGGCGGATTCTCGCCTGTCTCTACGCCCACCAGGACAAGTTGTCCGGCAAATGCGAATACGCCCTCTACGACGCCTCCGCCAGGCTGGAGCGGGCGGTGGCCGCCCTGACCTATTTGGCCAACGAGTGCGCGGCCGATCTGGCCGAACACTGCAGCGGCGTAGAGGCCGGTGAAG
>JAJDNY010000019.1 GCA_022340425.1 Desulfobacteraceae bacterium
AAAAAAGTCCTGCCCGGCCGTAAAATTTTCCGCTACCTGCAGGTTGAGAACAAGCTCGAAGCGATTGCCCGCTTCGAATTGGCGAAAGAGATACCCCTGGCAAAACAGCAATAGCAATCGCTTGTAAATCAAGGCGGAGAGCCAGCCCTTTGGGGGGCACGACCTCCAATTTCTCGCAGCTGCAAGCTAGATATCGACCCTCTGCAATCGGCGATCCTAATTCCCTTATAGCGCCGTGGCTGCGACGCGGTCGGTGCACCTGACACTTGTGTTTGCTTCTTTTCTGATATTTTTCCATGCGTATTTTCTTGACCACTACAATTGTGGTCTTCTTTGCCAATGGACTGGAAGACAGCAAGCTGGTCAGCGGCCTGAGGGGGTGGTTGAACTTCGTGGCGATGGCCCACCAAATGCCGGGAGGGCGTTCGATCCTGATGCTGATAAGCACTGGAACCAAGCACCGCAAACCGACCGGTAGATCATCGTCGCATTGCTGAGCATTGCGGATTCTCGCTTCCAGGAGGCTCTGATGCAGACCGCCCAACAGAACGGTAAGCTGTCCCGGAATATTTGTCGGATATGCTTGCAGGTCTCAGTTCCAGCAGGCTTTTTCCGGCGTTCCACTTCGGGACCGGCCTGACCGAAATGGAGATCGTGCTTGGCAATACACTCCAGGCACTCAAAACGAAACTGAGTTCACCGGAAGGCGCATAAAGGCGGCTGGCCGCGTCCTTTCATGGTGCGTTCGGTGCCCGATGCCGTCCTTCTCTATCTGGATCGGATGAACCTGAAAAGCCCGACAACCCTGAAGGATCACCCGCAGTACTGGAACGAGCCGACAGTCGAAACCGAGTTCCGCTTTTTGATGGATAAGTGGCCCTGCGACCCCTGAGCGGCGGCGCCATGGGCACTGCCGCGGGGGCCGTGGTCGGCGCCATTTCGGGCCATACCCTGTGGGGTGCGGCCATCGGTGCGGCCGCCGGCTCGGCCGGCGGATTTCTCCTCGGTAAACACCAGGAAGCCACGAAAAACGCCTACCAGCAAGGCTTCGAAGCCGGAAAGAAGCAATCCCAGCAGTAAGGAACAATTCGCGTGAACCGCCATATCAGTAGAGACTCTCGATGAACTCCGCAGCCGATTCAACTCAAAACCAGACGGAAGGAAGCCGAGGCCTCTGGACGGTCAAGGACGAAGGGGAAGGCACGCTGCGAGTTTATTTAGAGGGCAATTGGGAACTGGATCACGCGCTGCCCAAACCCGAAGACATCCTGAACTCGGATGTGGCCGGAGGCGGGCTGCGTACAGTCCGGTTCGACAGCAGCGCATTGACCGGGTGGGCCACCGGTCTTCTGGTCTTTTTGCAGGACCTCGCCCGCATCGCTGCCGAACGTCGCGTTGAAATCGACCGCGCCGGCCTGCCCGAGGGTGTAGGCAAGTTGCTGGACCTCGCCGCGGCCGTTCCCGAGCGCAAGGGCGCCCGGCGTTCGGTCGAGCACGAACCGGTCCTGACCCGCATCGGGGCCGCCGCCCTGGCGTGGTCCGAAGGCGCTTCAGCAATGTTCACGTTCATCGGCGAGTGCTCCGTCGCGCTGGTAAAGCTGGTGAGAGGCCGGGCCCGTCTGCAGCGCTCGGATTTCTTGGTCTTTATCGAGGACTGCGGCGTCAGTGCACTGCCCATCGTCACCCTGCTCAGCATGCTCTTCGGGTTGATCCTGGCCTTCATCGGCGCGGTGCAGCTGATGATGTTCGGCGCCCAGATCTACGTGGCGGACCTCGTGGGTATCGCGGTTGTGCGCGTGATGGGGGCGGTCATGTGCGGCATCATCATGGCCGGGCGCACGGGGGCAGCGTTCGCCGCCCAGCTGGGCACCATGCAGGTCAACCAGGAAATCGATGCCTTGAAAACGCTCGGCATCTCACCGATCGAGTTTTTGGTCCTGCCGCGCATGCTGGCGCTGTGTTTGATGATGCCGCTGCTTTGCCTGTATGCCGATGTGATGGGCATTGTTGGGGGTCTGATCGTCGCGGTGTCGATGCTGGATATCAACATGGTGCAGTATCTGAACCAGACGCTGCACGCGCTCAAGATGAGCCATTTTTTGGTCGGATTGGTCCACGCGTCCGTTTTCGGGGTTCTGATCGCCCTTTTCGGGTGTCTCAAAGGAATGCAGTGCGGCCGAAGCGCCTCGGCCGTAGGCGAGGCCACCACCTCGGCGGTGGTGGCCTGCATCGTGGCGATCGTGGTATCCACGGCGCTGATCACCTTCATCTGCAAAGTGCTCAAGGTGTGACCATGCCGGCTGCAGACGACACGAAAAAGACGCCCAGCGGTCCCCACATCTCCATCGAGGATCTGACCATGGCCTACGGCAGCTTCGTGGTTCAGAGCGACCTGACCTTTACGATCAATCACGGCGACATCTTCATCATCATGGGCGACAGCGGCTGCGGCAAAAGCACGCTGCTCAACCACATGGTCGGCCTGATCGCGCCGACCAAGGGCAAGGTCTTTTACGACGGCGTAAGCTTCTGGGACGCAGCGCCGTCGGACCGCGACCGGCTTCTGCGCCGCTTCGGCGTACTCTACCAGAGCGGCGCCCTGTGGAGCTCCATGACGCTGGCCGAGAACATCGCGCTGCCCCTGCGGGAATACACCCGGTTAAAGAGTGCCGAGATCCGTGAGGTGGCGTCTTTCAAACTCGCGCTGGTGGGCTTGACGGGCTTCGAGGATTACTATCCCTCCGAGATCAGCGGCGGGATGTGCAAACGGGCCGGCCTGGCGCGGGCGATGGCGCTTGATCCCGAGATCCTGTTTTTCGACGAACCCTCGGCCGGGCTGGACCCTATCAGCGCCCGGCTACTGGATGATCTGATCCTGGAGCTGCGCGACGGGTTGGGCACCACGTTCGTGGTGGTCACGCATGAGCTGGCGAGCATTTTTGCCATCGGCAACAATTCGGTGTTCCTGGATGCGGAGCGCAAAACCGCGATCGCAAGCGGCGATCCCAAGCAGATGCTAAAGGAGTGCCGCGACCCCAAGGTCCGCCGCTTTCTCACCCGGGGGGGGCCGGCGAGCCCGAAAGAGACAGGATGACAGATGAGCAAACAGGCCAATAAGACCTTGATCGGTATCTTCGTGGTGGCTGCGGTGGCGCTTGGGGTTGCCGCCGTTCTGATCCTGGGCTCCGGCGCGCTGTTCAGCAAAAAGAACATGTGGGTCGCTTTCTTTGAAGGATCGGTACAGGGCTTGCGGGTGGGCGCCCCCGTGTCGTTTAGGGGGGTGCCCATCGGGCAGGTGACCGCCATCCGCGTGATCTACAATCGCCGGGACCTCAGCTTCTGGATTCCGGTGATCTTCGAAATCGATCGGAGCAGCATCATGGCCTTGGGCGCTTTCAGTCAGGAGATGACGGAGAACCAAATCTCCGAGAGCTTCGTCGAAGCGGGCCTGAAGGCGCAGCTCGACATGCAGAGCCTGGTCACGGGCCAGCTCTTCATCAACCTCGGTTTTTTTCCCGATAAACCGACGCGGCTCATCAAGGCGGAGATTCCCGAGATCGATCTTCCCTACCCGGAAATTCCCACCATCAAGACCCCGTTTCAGGAAATCTCCGAGACCCTGCAGGACATTCAGCCCCAAGAATTGTTAAACAACATCAAGGCGACCCTGGAGGGCATCGACCGTCTGGTCAACTCGCCCCAGATCCAGGAAGGCACCGCGGAATTGGGAGAGACGGTCAAGGACATCCGAGCCATGGTGGGCGAAGCCCGGGACCGGATAAACACTTTAGGGAAAAGCGCGGACGGCGCGTTGTCCGATGCCCGCGGGCTGATCGCACGGATGGATCAGACGGCCCAAAAAACAAGCCGCCTGATGGACGATCTCTCCGATAAGATGGCTCCCATCGCCGAAACGTTCACGGCCGTGCTCGAAACCGCCCAAGCCTCCCTCGATCAGGCCCACCAGACCTTGCGCACGATCCAAGTGGCGGTGGCGCAAACCGACCCGCTCAAGTACCAGCTCGGCGAGGCCCTCACCGACATGAGCGCCGCCGCCCGCTCCATCCGGGTTTTGGCCGATTACATCGAACGCAATCCCGCCGCGTTTTTAAGAGGCAAGCAGGGCAACGGAGGCCGATGATGCGCACGATCAGAATAAGCTGGATTATCCTTCTGCTGGCGAGCGGCATGCTGCCGGCGGCATGCCTGCTTGGAGGGGGCGGCGGCTCCGCCCCCACCCGGTTCTACAAGCTTGACTCATTGCGGGAAATTGAACCCGGACGGAAAGCGGAGGTTTCCCTGCCGGAGGTTTCCGTTGCGGTCGGCCCCATCGGCCTGGCGCCATATTTGGACCGCCCGCAGATCGTGACCCTCAACGCGGAAAATGAGCTCCGCGTCAACGAGTTCGATCGCTGGGGGGAG
>JAJDNY010000020.1 GCA_022340425.1 Desulfobacteraceae bacterium
GGTGAAGCTTTTACCGGCTGAAGTCTCTTTGAGATCCTCTCCGGCGCAAAAGGCGCGACCGGCGCCGGTCAGGATGACGGATCGGACGTCGGGATCTTGTTGCGCGACGTGCAGTTGGTCGACAAATCCCTTTAACAGCGATTGGTTGATGGCATTCAGACGGTGCGGCCGATTGAATCGGATGATTCCGATATTGCCTTCTTTTTGAAAGAGCACGGCGGTTTCTTCCAACGGACGCCTCCTTTTTCTTATTTCAGAAACAGGTTTACCAGAATCAGGGCGAATTCGGGCACATAGGTGACTGCCAGGATAACCGGGACCGCACCGAAAATCATAAAGAAGGCGGCCGGTTTGACGTATTCGTTGAGGGGCAGATTGCCGCCGATCAGGCCGGCCAGGTACAACATGGGGGCGCACGGCGGGGTGATATTGCCCAGGGACAAATTGGTGACCGAAATGGCGGCAAAATGAATCGGGTCGATCCCCACCGATTTGGCAATCGGCAGCAGGATGGCGGCCGAGAGGATGTTGCCGGAGACATCGTCCACCAGCATGCCCATCAAGAGAAGAATGACATTGAGCATCAACAGCACGAGCCACTTGTTGGTGGTGAAGCTGAAAATGAACTCCGTCAACTGCTGGGGGACCTGGTAGGTCACCATGATCCTGCTGACCATCAGGATAAAAAAGAGCAGGATCATGACCACCCCGGATGTCACCATGGAGCTTTTGATGTTGCTGCCCACCCCTTTGAGGGTCATTTTCCTGTAGACGAAAAAGCCCACCAGCACGGCATAAACCGCCGACATGCCGGCGGCTTCGGTGGGGGTGAAGACGCCGCCGTAAATCCCGCCGAGGACCAGGACCGGCATGAAAAGCGCAAACCCCGCATGCCGGGTGGACCGGCCGATCTCCGCGATGGTTTGGGGCAAGGGCATTTTGGGGGCGACCTTCAACGATTGCATCCGCCGGCTCATGATCAGGTTGATGATGCAGTAGGCCGTCATCATGAGCACGCCGGGCAGCAGGGTGCTCAGGAAAGCGGCCAGAATGGAGATCTGCGCCGTCATGGCGAAAACGATCATCGGGATGCTGGGCGGAATGAGCAGGGCCAGCATCGATGACGCGGCCACCAGACCCGTGGCGTAGCCCCGCGAGTAGCCCTGCTCCACCATCTCCGGTATCATGACCGATCCGATGGCGGCAATGGCCGCCGAGGCCGAACCCGAGATGGCGCCGAAGATGGTGCACGACACCACGCAGACCATCCCCAGCCCCCCTCGTATCCGGCCCAAAAAAGCCATCGTGAAGGCGATCAGGCGCTTGGATATGTCCGCATCGCGCATCAGCCCGCCGGCCATGATGAAGAGTGGCAGGGCAAGCAGAGTATAGGATTCCAGGTTGCGAAAGGCCGCCGGGATGGCAAAGCGGGGGTCCAGCCCGGTGATCGCCAGAATGGCGAAACCACCCAGGCCGAAGGCAAAGCCCACCGGCACGCCCAACAACATGATCACAACCACCAGAGCCATTACCGCGATGACGACCGTCATGTGGCACCTCCCGGTGTGGGGTCCAGCCGGCCGCCGGCTGCTCGTGAGTATTTGATCAGATTGGCGGTGCTGTAGAGGGTCATGAAAAAGGCGCCGAAAAGCATGCTGCCGACGCTGTAGATTCGCGGCCACCACAGGCCGGTGGTTCTTTCTCCGGTTCCGTGGAGCCAGATGCAGTATTTTGCGGAGTGGTAGAGAAAGAGGATGCAGACCAGGAGGCTGATCGCCCAGGCGATGGTCTTGATCACGGCCTTCGAACGGTTGGTGGTAAAAATCCGCCCGGCCACGTCACCCTGGACATGGGCGTCCCACTTGGTTCCGAAGATCGCGCCCAGGAAGTAGACCCACACGGCGATCAACCTCGAAAATTCCTCCAAGCCGAAAAGCGGGACCTTGAACACATATCTCAGCAGGACCTGCAACACCACTGACAGCGTGACGAGTGCGCCGCCGGCAATGATCAGCGCGCTGGCGCTTTTATCGATAACCCTGTCCGCGACTGAAAAAAATCGATGCATCGTTTTCCATGGCATGGCGGGTTCCCATCTTTCTTTTGAAGCGAGGGCCGGCAATTTCCCGGCCCTTGCGATTTAAACCCTGAAAAAGGAACGCCTGCGATGTTCAGCGACCGCCATCACTCGGGGATCTGGGTTGCATGGGCCTTCACTTTTTCCATGAGAAGCGACCCCAGAAGCTCATCCTGAATAACCGGCCAGGCTTTGGCGCGAACCACCTTCGCCCCCGCCTGCCATTCCTCATCGGTCACCTCGTAAACCTTGACACCGGCATCCACCAGCTTCTGTTTGAATTCGTTTTCATCCTTTTCCGCGGCAAGCGCCTGTTCCTTCATGACCTCATCGGCGGCACTGCTCAATATCGCCTTGTCTTCATCGGACAGAGAATCCCAGAGCGCTTTGTTGATGGTCAAAAACCAGTATTCAAAGCAGTCGCGCGTCGCCACCCAGTACGAAAGTGCATCCCGCATGACGTAGGCCTCGACGGCGGGGCAAGCGGATCTCGCATCGACAATGCCGGTTTGGAGGGCGGTAAAGGTCTCCGAGTAGGCGATGGGCGTCGATATGAAGCCCAGGGTGGGGATATAGACTTCGAAAATCCGAATCGGCGGCACGCGCATCTTGATGCCGGCGTAATCCGCGGGGACCTTGGCCACCTTGGTGACCCGCTTCGTGTAGGCCATCCCGTCCCAGGCGTTCAAATAGATCCCGAGCACCTTGAGCCCGATCTGGGAGTAGAGTTCATCGAAAATGGGGGTGAGCCAGCCCTCGGAGCCGATGGCGGCGCGGGCTTCGTCCCAGGTGGCGAAGAGGTAAGGCATGAACATCAGGTTCGTTCGGGGGTCATAGGAGGTGGATCCGGCGTTGAGCCCGATCTCCAGGGTGCCCATCCGGTTGGCTTCGATCTGCTCCATCCAGTCCCCCAGCGCACCCGATGGAAAATACGACAGGGTGATCTTGCCACCGGATTTTTCCGCGACAACCGCCGCAAACTGTTTGCACCGGGCGGCGGCGGGGTGGTCTTCGGCAATTCCCTGACTGATTTTCCATTTGTAGGTTTCACAGCGGGCATCGGTGGCCGCGAAGGAAAAAACGAACCAGCACGCCAGCGCCGATACCAGAACGATCGTGATTTTAGCCCTCAATAGTTTAGCCATTTTCCTCTCCTTGGGTGTCTTGGGTTTGATCCAAAAGTGCACGCCACAATCCTCTCCGTCCCACCCCCCTTCTGGTTTCCAGCATCAAAGTTCGTGACTGCTCAGGGTTTGATGAACTGGTAAGTCAAAATTCGGACGGTTTCGAAAAAAGGCCAAGTTCAAGGCGCGCAAATCTCGAGGAGTGAGGCGTACACCTGTACGCCGCAGCGACTTCGAGATGCAGCGCAACGCAGAAATTGGCCTTTTTGCGGAACCGTCAGGGTTTGGCCAATCCTTTCAGGATGAACTCGGTATAGATATCCGCGATCGCCTGCTTCGACAGGCGCCCGGACTTTTTAAACCAGGTGTGGACCCCGGTGCACATGGACAAAATGGCATATGAGATGATTTTTGTGTCCGATGCGGCAAAACTCCCCTCAGCGACGCTCTCCTCCAGCACATTCTGGAGGTGTTTTTCGTAGTCGTCACGCATCTGAATGATTTCTTTGTAGTTTTTGGCTGTCAGGCCCCTGAGTTCGCTGTCCGCGATAATCGTCTCTTTCTGGCGCTGAACATGAAAATCGATGTGGCAGTGGATCACGGCCTTGATTTTCGCCTCTGCGCCGCTGGCTTCGGCCAATCGTTTCTGCAAGGCTTCTTGAAGGTCGTTCATGGTCGTTCTGAGAATATCCAGCAGAATGTCTTCCTTCGTTGCGTAGTGATGATAGATGCTGGATTTTCTGATGCCGGTCGCCAGGGCGATATTGCTCATACTGGTGGCAAAATACCCCTTTTTGTAAAAAAGATTGATGGCGGCCTTTTTTATATTCTCTTTCATAAGTTCTTTATTAAAAATTTATAATTAAAAAAAATAGTTAAATTTATTTTTCCTACCGGTCGGTCGGTTTGTTTTTTTCTATAGGCAGATTGTCCTGCGCCTGTCAATGATATTTTTTAAATTTTTGAAGTCTTGAAATAAAAAAAATTTGGTTCATAAAATCTGTCAGCCCTGTGGGCGCCTGCACACGCCCCTAAAAAAGCGCAAAGCCCCCTTCGTCACGGGAAGTCGGGGCGGAAGCAGGGAATGACGGGTTGCCAAAAAATCGCCCGGGGTATAATCTGGCCCCGATGGGATGCGGGCCCCAAAAGGCCAGACCATCCACGCGCAATTCGGTCCCGCCACAGGATCCAAACACTCAGCAAAAGGAGGTCACCGATGAAAAAATGGGTTATCTGGGGGGTTGTGGGCTTTTTGCTGGCCGCGCCGGTTATGGCCTCGGACGCGGCTAAAGAAGAGGGCAAAGCCGCTTTTTATGCCAATATCACGGCCATCGAGCCCATCATGGAGGCGTTCTCCGCCGCCACCGGCGTCAAGGGGGAATACACCCGGATTTCCACCTCCAAGTTTCTGGCCACGGTCATGACGGAGTTTCAGGCCGGGAAACTCATGGCCGACGTGGTCCAGGCGCCGCTGCCGGTTCTGGAGATGCTCAAAAACCAGGGCGTGCTGGCCCCCTACAGCTCGCCGGCTGCCGCGGACTATCCCGAGTGGACCCGAAAAGACGAACACATTCAGATTTTCGGCATCGAATACGTGGCCCTGATCTACAACAAGGAGCTGGTAAAGGCCGAGGATGTCCCCAGGCGCTATGAGGATCTGGCCGATCCCAAATGGAAGGACAAAATCGTCATGGCCAACCCGGCCTCCCATGCCACCACGATTTCCTGGCTAGTCGGTCTCAAGGAGAACATTTTTGCATCCGAGGCGGACTGGCGGGCCTTTCTAAAGGGGCTGGCCGCCAACAAACCGATGTTCGTGGCCTCCTTCGGGCCCACCCCGGCGCCGGTGGAAAGCGGAGAAAAATGGATTGCGATCTCCATGCCCAAGTACATCATCACCAAGGCGCCGGCACCCCTGGACTGGGCCCGGGTGGAGCAGCCGCTGCTGGGTTCTCCCAGGGGCATCGCCCTGACCGCCAAGGCGCCGCACCCCAATGCGGGCAAGCTGTTTATCGATTTCTGGCTGTCCGGGGAGGCCATGGCCAAACTGGCCACCGATGTGGGCGAATACGTGCTGGCGCCGGGGGTCTTTCCACCCATCGACGGCATGGACACCGCCCAGGTGATGGCCATCCGGGAACTCTCGGATGAAGAGATCGAAAAGTGGGGCGCCGAATTCCGGACGATATTTGAAGCGCCCTGACCCCGCCGGTTTTCTTTCGCCATCGGGCCGCGTTGTGCGCAACGCGCGCCCGATGGCCGGTTGAAAGGCCGCCATGCAGATCCGGATCACAGACCTCAGCAAACATTATTTTTCAGAGGGCAAGACGATTCGCGCCCTGGACCGGGTGGATCTGACCATACCGGCCAACGAGATTTTCACCCTGCTGGGACCCAGCGGCTGCGGTAAAACGACCCTCTTGCGGTGCATCGTCGGCCTGGAATCGCCGGATGCCGGCGAAATCGCAATCGGCGACGACATCGTCTGGTCCAGGGAGAAACACATCCAGGTTCCGCCGGAAAAACGCGGTCTGGGGATGGTGTTTCAAACCTACGCCATCTGGCCCCACATGACAGTCTTCGACAACGTCGCCTATCCGCTTCAGGTGCGCAAGTTCCCGGGGCAGCGGATTCAGCGCAAGGTGGCCGACATCCTGCGCTTCGTGCAGTTGGAGGGGTTCGAGAAACGACCGGCCACCAAGCTCTCCGGCGGGCAGCAGCAGCGGGTGGCCCTGGCCCGGGCGCTGGTGGCCGAGCCGAAGGTCATCCTGTTCGACGAGCCGTTGAGCAACCTGGACGCCAAGCTTCGGGAGGAAACCCGAAAAGAGCTCAAGCGATTTTTGAACGCCTTGAAGATTACCGCAGTCTATGTGACCCATGACCGGATCGAAGCGCTGAGCCTCTCGGATACCATCGCCGTCATGCACAGCGGCCGGATCATGGAAATCGGGGGGCCTCAAAAAATCTATTTCGACGCCGACCACCAGTTTGTGGCCGATTTCATCGGCCGGGCCAACCTGATCCCGGCGCGGGTTGCGGGCCATCTGGAGGACCGGTCCGTGGTGGAGTCGGCCATCGGGAGGGTCGTTTGCCAGAAACGCACCGATTTCAAGCCCGGCACCGAAGTGGTCCTCTGCGTGCGGCCGGAATTTATCCAGCTGGTATCCGAGGGCGGCGGTGAGAACGTGGTCCAGGGCAAGGTGGACCTGCTGTCCTTTATCGGCGAGGCCTACGAGGGGGAAATCCTCGTCCGCGACCAGCGGCTGGTGGCCAAGATCCCCCCGGATGTCCGGGTAGGCCAGGGGGATAGCGTTCACCTGCTGATCGCTCCCGCCCACTGCTTCATGCTGGCCGCCTGAAAAGGAACCGGAATGTACAAGACCCGCCCGGCGCTGACCTATTCCCTGGTTTCGATCGTGGGCTTTCTCACCGTCTGCCCCGTAATCATGTTGATTTTCGGCAGTTTTTCCAAGGGATTGGGGGCCTTTGGGACCTTTACCCTCGAAAAATACATCCAGGCCTATACCGACCCGGCATTTGCCGAGGTGATCGTCAACACCGTGATTTTCGTCCTGGGATCCTCGCTGGTGGCGACGGCCCTGGCGCTTTTCCTTTCCTATCTGAACAACCGTACCGATATCCCCTTCAAATTCCTGTTCAAGATCATCTCTCTGATTCCCATGATGATCCCCCATATCCTCTTTTCCGTGAGCTGGGTGCTGCTGCTCAACCCGTCCAACGGCATGATCAACCTGTTTTTAAAGCAGGTCCTGTCCCTGGATGCGGCGCCGCTGAACATCTATTCGCTGTGGGGGATGATCCTGGTGGAAGGCCTGCTGGATCTGCCCATCGCCTATCTGATCATCGCTCCGGCAATGGCCTCCTTCGATGTGGCCCTGGAGGAATCCTCCAAGGTCAGCGGCGCCTCCAACCTGAGGACCTTGTTGCGGGTGACCCTGCCGGTGCTGCGACCGGCGATTCTGGCCGCTTTCATCCTGGGGGTCATTCGATCCCTGGCCTCATTCGCCGTGCCGTCGGTGATCGGCATGCCCGGCCGCATCACGGTGCTGGCCACCCACATCTACAACAGCATCGCCAGGGGGTTTGCCGCGGATTTCGGCAAGGCCGCGGCCGTTGGCATGAGCGTGCTGGCCACCTCCATCACCCTGATTCTGGTCTACCGCCACCTGACCGCCGAGAGCGAAAAGTTTGTGACCATCTCCAGCCGTGGGTATCGCCCCACGGTGATCCAGTTGAAGGGTGCCCGGCTGCCGATGTTTCTGGCGGTGGGTCTGCTTTCCGCTGTTTTGATTGTCCTGCCGGTGCTGGTCCTGTTATACAGCTCCATGGTTCCCTACACGATGGTGCCGAGCCCCAGAGCATTTTCGATGATGTCCTGGAAACACTGGGCCGATGTGCTTCACGACCCGATTTCGCTGCTGTCGTTAAAAAACAGCCTGTTTCTCGGGGTGGTGGGGGCCACCTTGGGGGTGGTGCTCTCGATCTTCGTGGCCTATGTGATCGTCAAGGTGAAAACCCGGGGGGCGAGCATATTGGAATCCTTGAGTTTCCTGTCCTTCTCCTTTCCGGGCATCGTCATCGGGGTGGGGTTCATGTGGTTTTTCGTTCAAACCCCCCTCTACGCCACCCTCTGGGCGCTGCTGATCGGCTATATCGCCACCTACCTGCCCTACGGCATCCGCCCCATGGCCAGCGCCTTCATCCAGATCCACAGCCACCTGGAGGAGTCTTCCCTGGTGTGCGGGGCCGGCAATTGGACCACCATGCGGCGCATCGTGATTCCGCTACTGGTTCCCGGCATCGTGTCGGGCTGGATCCTCATGGCCACGATGTTCCTCCGCGAGCTGACCCTCTCGGTGGTGCTCTCCCGGCCGGGCACCGAGGTGTTGGCGGTCCAGATCCTGCGCTTTGCCGAAGACGGTCTGTGGGGCAAGCTATCGGCCCTGGGCATCCTGATGATCGGCATCTCCACCGTGCTGGTGGTCCTGGCAACGCTGGTCGGGGCCCGGTTCAAGCCCATGGCGGCCGGGGGCTGAACAACTGACCCCGGCATCCGGCGGCCCTGCCGGCGCTTCCCGTCTTTCACGAATCCATCAAACCCTGTTCGGTCTCCTCGAGAAAGCGGTTCCATTTCCGGAGGACCGCGTGGGCTTCTCCAAGGTCCAGGCGGACGAATCGGACGCTGTCACCCGGCTTGGCCTGGGCGATGCGGAAGAGGTCCGGAGATATCACCGTGGCGATGACCGTGAAGCCGCCGACGGTCTGCTCCCGCAGCAAAATGATAGGTCGCCCGTCGGCCGGCACCTGGATATTGCCGGGGGGCGTGGGCGTGAAAGCCGCAGGCGATGTCGATGACGCCGGTGGCAAGCGATGAGCAGGCCCCGCTACTAAACGGCAGGGCGAAGTGGGTTTCAGCTCGCCGGCAGAAGCCGGCGGGCAAAAGCCGCCCGATGCTCTTCCGTGGGCCTCAGGGGATTTTTCCCCGTGATAGGTGGCCTCCGGAGGCGGCCTGCCTTCAGGCCAGGCCGTTTTGATGGCAATAGCGGATGCTGGTGGTGACATCCGCCTCGGGAGTGCCGGGGGTCAGTTCGATGACCCGCGGGATGCCGGCGGCGAGAAACGGTTTGAGCGCGCCAAAGTCGATCTCGCCGCTGCCCAGGGGGAGGTGGTCCGTCAGGCCGCGGGCGTCGTGGAGATGCAGGCCAAGGAGATGCTTTGCGCCGGCCGCCAGCAGGCTTTGCGGGGTGCAGATGCCCAGGGCCGCGTTGCGCTGCGCGTGGCCGGTGTCGTGCCAGTAGCCCAGGGGCGCGCCCGCAAACTTCTCGAAAAGAAGCGCAAAGTCTTCCGGGCCGGGCAGTTCGTGGAAGTGGACTCGATTTTCGAGGCCCAGCCGCAGGCCGTGCCGTTCGGCCAGGCGCAGCAGGCTATCCAGGCTGAAGCACAGGGCATCCAGGTGGGGGCCTTTGAGCCGGTCGCGCTGGGCCAGTTTGCGGGCCGCAAATTCCCGGCCGCATTCGCTGCGGATCTGGTCGGTGTCGAACAACCGCTGCCAGGCCGGGATCTCGGGTTCCATTGCCACCCGCCCGCAGTGCAGGACCACCACCCCGGCCTCCAACTCGGCGGCGATCTCCAGGGTGCGGGCGGTCAGGGCAACGGCCCGCCGACGGATCTCTTTTTCGCGGTCCGAGAGGGAGAGCAGATCGCCGCTGGGGCTGAAGCGGGCCATGTCGGCGGGATGGGGGCAGAAATTGTGGACGCTCACCACCGTTAAACCGGCGCGCTTCAAGGCCGCCGGCATCGGCCCGAAGGTTTTGGCGCCGATGCGGTAGTCCAGTTCGACGCCCGCGACCCCATGCCGGGCCACGACCGCCACCAGCTCAGGGCCGTCGCTGAGGGTCGAAGAGCACCACGAGGTGGAAAGGGCGAGCATGCCGGCAATCCTTTTTTTGAGGCGGAATGGGGGGGCGGCGACCGACCCCTGGTCAAGGTGGCGACGTAGCAGATGACGGTCTGGATTTCAAGCGCCGCGTCCCTGCCGAAGGTTCTCCGCAAGATGGCATGCGCCAGGGGCAGCGGAGCCCTTTCCGGCTTTCCCGCACCCTCAAACCCCTTGACTTCCCCGGGGGGCGTTGCGATAAAAAGTTCTTTTACTCCCACCGGCCCGCAGCCCGCGCCGCGGCGGTGACGATCCCATCCAGCGGAGGTTTGCGACCATGACAGCGTCCCCCCAAGCGGCGGCGTTTCGGATTCAGACCGAACCCTACTATCTGCCCGGCGGCAACGAGATCCCGTTGTTCGAGGCGGCCTATGACGCACGTCTGCCCGTGATCCTCAAGGGGCCCACCGGTTGCGGCAAGACCCGCTTCGTGGAGTTCATGGCCTACCGCCTGGCGCGGCCGCTGATCACCGTGGCCTGCCACGAGGACCTGTTCGCCTCGGACCTGATCGGCCGCTACCTGCTCAAAAACGACGAAACGGTCTGGGTCGACGGGCCCCTGACCCTGGCAGTGCGCATCGGCGCCATCTGCTACCTGGACGAGATCGTCGAGGCCCGCAAGGACACTACGGTGGTCATCCACCCGCTGAGCGACAACCGTCGGACCCTGGCCATCGACAAGAAGGGCGAGATCCTGCGGGCGCACCCCGACTTTCTGCTGGTGCTCTCCTACAATCCCGGCTACCAGTCGGTGCTCAAGGACCTCAAGCAGAGCACTCGCCAGCGGTTCGTGGCGCTGGATTTCGACTACCCCACCGCCGACCAGGAGGCCGAGATCGTGGCCCGCGAGGGCGCCGTCGAGCTCGCGACGGCCGCCAAGTTGGTCTCACTGGCCGGCAAGATCCGCAATATCCGCGAGCAGGGCCTGACCGAAGGCGCCAGCACGCGGCTCCTGATCTACGCGGCGCAGCTCATGCGCCGGGGGGTGTCCGTCAAGCAGGCCTGCCGCAGCGCCATCTGCCTGCCGCTGACCGACGACGAGGGCCTGCAGGAGACCCTCTACGATCTCATCGAGGACATTTTCTGATGTCCGCCCACCGCCGTTTCCTGCCATGACCACCACCCCGGATGCCCTCTGCCGCCGGTTGACTGCCGCCAATCCCGAGGCCGCCCGTCAGCTGGCCGCCGAGCTGGAAGGCTTTCCGGGCCCGATCGCCGCCGAGACCGCCAAGTGGCTGCTGGCGGACGTCATCGGGGGCCTGAGCCAGGAAACCGCCCTGGGCCGGACCATCGGCTGGGGATACTGCCGCCTGATCCGGGCGGAGGCGCCCCCGGACCAGGTGGCCGAATACCACCGGCTGGTGACCGAATTCGGTCAGAAGGGCCCGACGGTCGGGACGATCATGGCCGAGCATCTGGCGCGGGTGCTGGCCGTGAATGAGCCGGGGCTGCAGGACCGCTTCCTGACCACCGTGGGGATCATGCTGGCCCAGGGGCCGTTCACCCTCAAGGGCCCCCTGGAAGGGCTGGCGCGGCTGCTCGCCTCCGATGACCGCGACGCCGCGGACGTCTATCTCGGCCTGCTGCGGGACACCTTTTCCCAGGAGCTGACCTATGGCGAGTGCCAGCGCTTCGCCATCGCCCTGCCCAAGGCCCTCCAGGCCCTCGCCCCGGAAAAAAGGCGCTGGCAGCTCCGGCAGCTGCGGCGGGTGGTGCGCACCAGCTTCCGGTTGGCCGAGCCCTACCTGGAGGGCTTCGCCCGCAAGCTTCACCTCTTGTCCGAAACCGCCCTGAACCGCTTCGTCTCCCAAGGCCTCGCCAAGGCCGCCCGCGATGAATCCCTTGCCGCCCGCTACCTGGCCCTGGAGGCCGATTCGGCGGTCACCGATTTCGCCGCCCTGCAGGTGGCCGTGCCGCTCAGCCAGGTCCAGGGGCGCCTGAGCCGCTACCTGCGGGCGCGCACCGGGCTGCCCATCGCCATCCGGCCGCTCTCGGCCCTGGCCGGCCTTCTGACTGCCGGCGGGGTGGAGCCGCCGTTGGTCTGCTCGGACGGCAGGGCGATTTATCTGCCCGATGAGATCAGCCGCTTCAGCAGCCAGGCCGCTAATCTGGATCTTTTCAAAAGCCTGACGCGCCTGGAGGCGGCCTACTACGAACTCGGCACCTATGACTTCGATCTGGAAAAGCTGCGCGATCGCCTGGCCCGGCGACCGGTCCAGGGGTTGCTGGGCGAAGACCTGGAGGTTGTCTTGCCGGCTGGTGACGGCGGGGCCTCGGACCTGGAACGGTTTTTCGATCTGTTTCCACACCCCGGCCTGGCGGCGGATCTTTTCACGGTGTTCGAGCACGGCCGGCTGCGCCTGGCCCTGACGGCCGCCTACCCCGGGCTGGCCCGACGGACGCTGCCGCTGCTGCAGCAGGAGGTCGGGCGCGGGACTCAGGCCACTTCGGGCGGCGCGCTGCTGGACAACCTCTATGCCCGGATCGCCCTGGGGATGGGGGATATCGGCGCGGGTGAGGCCGCCATCGCGCGGCTGACGGCGCTGTTTGCGCGTGAGGTGGGCGCCGGGACCCCGGTGACGGCAGTCGGCGCCCTGGTGCTGGCGGCCTACCCGCTCGTGGCCGGCACCATGGCCCCCTCGGCCGCTGCCGGCGAGACGGCGCCGCCGTCTCCCGCGCGGTTGCGCGCCCCCTTTGGCCGCCGGGTGCGGCCCGATCTTTTCTTCAGGGCCCACGCGCGATTCGACGCCCTGGCGCACGCCATCAAGATTCGCCTGGCCGAAAAGGGGCTGCGGGTCTATAAATCCGACGTGGCCGTCAAGTTGGCGGCCCAAGACGGCCGCCTCTCCACGGACGATCTGGGCAGCCTGATCCTGGGGCCGCCGGCGGCGGGAAGCGGCGAAAATGCTGCGGCCGATTTCTCCTGGCTGGACCTGGCCGACATTCTGGGCGGTGACGCGCTCCCCGAAGCGGATGCCGATGCGGGCGGCTGGCCGGTGGCCTGGTACTGGGAGTGGGACGAGGGGCTGGGGGATTACCTGCACGACCACGTCCGGGTGATCGACCGCGTGGTCGCCGGCCGGGAGGGGGATTTTTACGGCCGCACCCTGGAGCGCTGCCGCGGGCTGGTCCGGCGGGTGCGCCACTGCTTCGAGCTGCTCAAGCCCGAAGGCCTGAAGCTGCTGCGGCGCTGGGTGGAGGGCGATGAGTTCGACTACCGGGCCATGCTGGATTTCGCCATCGACCGCAAAATCGGCCTGATGCCCTCCGACCGCCTCTACATCAAGCGCATCAAGCAGCAGCGGGACGTGGCCGTGCTGCTCCTGGTGGACCTCTCGCGCTCCACCGCCAACACCGTCTACGGCTCCCGGGCCACGGTCCTCGAGGTGGAGCAGGAGGCCATCGTCCTTTTCTGCGAGGCCCTGGCGGTGGTGGGCGACGCCTTCGCCATCGCCGGCTTCTCGGGCACCGGGCGGCTGGGGGTCGACTATTGCCGCATCAAGGATTTTGACGAAGCGGTGACCGACGCGGTCCGCGGGCGGATCAACGCCATGGCGCCCCAGCGCAGCACCCGCATGGGTGCGGCCATCCGCCACGCCACCCGCCAGCTGGCCCAGGTGCCGGCCCGCGTGCGGCTCCTGATCATTCTGGGCGACGGCTTTCCCAACGACGTCAACTACAAAAAGGCCTACGCCATCGCCGATACCCGCCGGGCCATTTTCGAGGCCCGCTCCCGGGCCATCCACACCCACGCGATTACGGTCAACCTGGCCGCCGACCCCAATTTGGACGCGCTCTACGGCAATGTCCACCACAACGTCATCTCTGACGTGCGGGAGCTGCCTGACAAGCTGCTGCGCATTTACAGCGCCCTCACCCGCAGTTGAAAGGCGTCCCGGCGGGCTTATCTTTTTTTCACGCACCGAGACAATCGCCAGAGACGGGGGATTGCATGCAGATTCATGACGACATCTTCGAATGGGAAGGTTGGGGCGGCCTGCTGCGTCTGGCCAGCGGCCGCTGCCGTCTGCGGATCTACGATCTACGCAAGGGGGCCGGGGTCGCGCACCTGAAGCCGATTATCGTGGTCATCCAGGACGTCCCCGGCAGCCCCATGTCCATCCGCAGCTGCACCAGCCACATCGCCACCCGTGTCACCCAGGAGTTCGGCATCGACCCGAATCGGATGCTGTTTGTGGAGTACAACCCCGAGGTGGTCTACGGCCAAAACAACCAGAACGTGGTGCCCGAACGTCTCGACCAGGTGGAGTTCACCTGGCACGCGGACCGGGCCGTCCAGCCCCGCTGGCGGCCGCTGGCCTCCCCGCTGCGGGACCTGCTCAAGGAACTTCTGGGTGCGGAGCCCGGCACCCCCACCGAAACCCCCTGAAACGGCCGGTCGCCTCTGGCTTTGGATGGCCGCGCGGCGGCAGGCCCCCTGCGGAGACGGCGTCATGATCACCCAAGTTGAATTCGGCCGCATCACCATCGCCGGAAAGCGCTACGAGAGCGATCTGATCATCTTCCCTGACGGTCGGGTAACCCCCGGCTGGCGGCGAAAATCGGGCCACCGGTTGAGCTTTGCGGACCTCCGGCAGCTGGTCGAAGCGGCCCCCGCGCTGATCGTGGCCGGTACCGGCGTCTACGGCCGGATGGCGCCCGAGCCGACGCTTGCCGCCCGTCTGGCCGGCCTCGGAATCACCTTCAGGGCCGCGGCCAACCGGGAGGCTGCCGCGGACTTCAACCGCCATTGGCCGACCGGCCGCGTGGGCGGGTGCTTTCACCTGACCTGCTGAGGCGCGCCCCCTTCCCCTATACCCGTCCTGGAACCGGCACCCGAGGCGTGCCGGCGCCTGAAATTCGGCGCCGCGGGTCCACCCGCCGATGGCGCGTTCCTCCCACCCGACAGGGCCCCAAAGCCCCCCTGAAATCCCCGGCAATTGAATGCCGTTTGGGTCGTTGACACCTTCCGGCGCATTTGTTAGGAATTACTAGTTTGGACGGTTTCGCGGAACATCCGACGGTCATGGCGCGGCTTTGCAGATGGTCCCGCTTTTTTCCGCGATGCCGCAAGCTGCAGGTTTAACCCCAACGGAGAAGGAGAAATTCTATGAAGAAGGCGCTTTGCTTGTCGGCTGTCTTGTGTCTGATTGCAGGCGCGGCCTTTGCGGCCGATGCCGTCAAAATCGGGTTGATGTGCCCGCTGACCGGATCCTGGGCCAGTGAGGGCCAGGACATGAAACAGATCGTCGAGCTGCTGGCCGAGGAGGTAAACGCGGCCGGCGGCGTTCTCGGCCAGCAGATCACGGTCGTCACCGAAGACGACGGCGGCGACCCCCGCACCGCGGCCCTGGCCGCGCAGCGGCTGGCCACCCAGGGCATTGTGGCGGTGATCGGGACTTACGGCTCCTCGGTGACCGAGGCCTCCCAGAACATCTTCGACGAATCCAAGATCATCCAGGTGGCCAACGGTTCCACGGCCATCCGCCTCTCGGAAAAGGGCCTGAAATACTTCTTCCGGACTTCCCCCCGGGACGACGAGCAGGGCCGGGTGGCCGTCGACACCCTGGCGAAGATGGGGTTTGAAAAGATTGCCGTCCTGCACGACAACACCACCTACAGCAAGGGGCTGGCCGATGAGGCCAAGATGCTGCTGGACCAGAAGGGCGCCAACATCGTTTTTTTCGAAGCCATCACCCCCGGTGAGCGCGACTACAGCGCGATTCTCACCAAGCTGAAGGCCGCCGGCCCGGATGTGGTTTTTTTCACCGGCTACTATCCCGAAGCAGGCCTTTTTCTGCGTCAGAAAAAGGAGATGAACTGGGACGTGCCCTTCATCGGCGGCGACGCCACCAACAACCCGGACCTGGTCAAGATCGCCGGTAAAGATGCGGCCCAGGGGTTCCTCTTCCTCAGCCCCCCGGTCCCCCAGGACCTTCCTTCCCCTGAAGCCCAGCAGTTTCTGGCCAGCTACCAGAAAAAGTTCAACGCCACCCCCGGATCGGTCTGGGCGGTACTCTCCGGTGACGGGTTCCGGGTCGTGGTGGAGGCCATCAAGGCCACCGAATCCACCGACCCGGACAAGCTGGCCGACTACCTGCACAACCAGTTGAAAGATTTCCCCGGCCTGACCGGCACCATCTCCTTCAACGAGAAGGGCGACCGGGTGGGGGACCTCTATCGCGTCTACGAAGTGGATGCCGACGGCAACTTCAAGCTGCTGCCCTAGCCGGTTGCCGCTGCTCGCCTGACCTGCCGTCGGAAGCGGCGGCGCCTCCCCGCCGGGGGGCCGCCGCTTGCTTCCGGCGACTGCTTTCGACCTTTGCCCGCAGGCTTGCCTGACGCCGCTGCCCCGGCCACCGGGCCGGTCAACCCCCAACCGATGGTACCCAGAATGGAACAGTTTTTCCAGCAACTCACCAACGGTCTGGCGGTCGGCGGGATCTACGCCCTGATCGCCCTCGGCTACACGATGGTCTACGGGGTCCTGAAGCTGATCAACTTCGCCCACGGCGACCTCTTCACCATCGGCGCCTACCTGGGGTTGACCCTGCTGACCACCATGGGCCTGGCCGACCGCCTGGGGCCGCTTGGCGCCGTGCTGCTGCTGGCCGTGATGGTCATGGGTCTGGTGGGCGTCATCGGGGCCCTGCTGGAGCGCATCGCCTACCGGCCCCTGCGCGAATCCCCGCGGCTTTCGGCCGTCGTCTCCGCCCTGGGGGCCTCGATCTTTTTCCAGAACACGGTCATGCTGATCTATGGGGCGCGCTTCCGGGTCTACCCCCACGACATCCTGCCCAAGGTCGCCGTCAACATCTTCGGCCTCCAGATCCCCCTGATCCGCATCCTGATGTTGCTGACATCGGTGCTGCTGATGGTGGCCCTCTATCTGTTCATCCAGCGTACCAAGATCGGGACCGCCATCCGGGCGGCGGCCATCGACCAGGGGGCCGCGCGGCTGATGGGCATCGATGTCGACAAGGTGATCATGATCGTCTTTCTCATCGGCCCCTCCCTGGGCGGGGCCGCCGGATTGATGGTGGGCCTCTATTACGGTCAGATCAACTTCACCATGGGTTGGATTTACGGCCTCAAGGCCTTTACCGCGGCCATCCTGGGCGGCATCGGCAACATTCCGGGAGCCATGGTGGGCGGGATTCTCCTGGGGGTGATCGAAGCCCTGGGGGCGGCCTATATTTCCATCGCCTGGAAGGACGCGATCGCCTTCTGTGTGCTGATCCTTATCCTGATCGTGCGCCCCACCGGTCTTCTCGGTGAACGGGTGGCGGAAAAAGTATGAAGACCAGACGATCCCTCATCTACGCGCTGTTCTGCGGCATTCTGGTGGTGCTGCCGGTTTTTCTGAATGCCTACTGGGTGGATGTGCTCAACAACGTCGGCCTCTACGGCATCCTGGCGCTGAGCCTGAACGTGATTTTGGGCTACGCCGGGATGTTCCACATGGGGCACGCCGCCTTTTACGCCATCGGCGCCTATACCACCGCGATCCTCAACACCACCTATCACATCCCGGTCCTCTGGCTGATGCCCCTCAGCGGCCTGGTGGCCGGTTTTTTCGCCCTGATCGTGGCCCGCCCCATCATCCACTTGCGGGGTGACTATCTGCTGATCGTCACCATCGGGATGGTGGAAATCGTCCGGATCGCGCTGATCAACAACGTCTTCGGCATCACCGGCGGGGCCAACGGCATTTTCGGCATCGCGCGCCCCGAGATCTTCGGCTTCAAAATCCGCCGGCCCCACGAGTTCTTCTATCTGATCTGGGCCTTCATGGCGGTCACCATCTACCTCTTTTACCGCCTGGAAAACTCCCGCTTCGGCCGCGCCTTGACCTATCTGCGCGAGGACGACGTGGCCGCCGAGGGCAGCGGCATCAACACGGCCCACTACAAGCTGGCGGCGTTCGTCATCGGGGCCTTCTGGGCGGGGATGGTGGGCACCCTGTACGCGGCCAAAATGACCATCATCGCTCCCGAATCCTTCAATTTCTGGGAGTCGGTGGTCATGTTCATGATCGTCCTGCTGGGCGGGTCGGGCAGCATTCCCGGTGTCATTCTGGGGGCCTTTCTGGTGGTCGGCCTGCCGGAGATCTTCAGGGAGTTTGCCACCGCCCGGATGCTGATCTTCGGGGCTGCGATGGTGGCGATGATGATCTTCAGGACCGAGGGCATTCTGCCGCCCCAGCCCCGCAAATACCCACCGGTGGGCGATCGGCTGGCGGGGGAGGCCAAGCCATGAGCCTGCTGCAGTTGGACAAGGTGACCAAGACCTTCGGCGGTCTGAAGGCCGTGGACAATGTTTCCTACACGGTCGAGAGCGGTTCCATCGTCGGGCTGATCGGGCCCAACGGGGCCGGCAAGACGACGATCTTCAACCTCATCACCGGCAACTACCGCCCGAACCAGGGGGACATCCGCTTCGAAGAGCGTTCCGTGGTCAAGTTGCCGACCCATCAGATCGTCGCCCTCGGGATTGCGCGCACCTTTCAGACCATCCGCCTCTTCCAGAAGCTCTCGGCCCTGGAGAACGTACTGGCCGGCTGCCACTGCCGCATGCGCGCCGGCGCCCTGGCGGCCATGACGCGTCTGCCCTTCCAGCGCCGCGAGGAGCAAAAGGCCCTGGAGCTGGCCATGGCCGAGCTGCGCTTCGTGGGGCTGGGCCAGCAGGCCGATCAGATGGCGGCCAACCTGTCATACGGCAACCAGCGGCTGCTTGAAATCGCGCGCGCCCTGGCGACCCAGCCGCGCCTGATCATTCTGGACGAACCCGCCGGCGGCATGAACGATCAAGAGACCGCCGCGCTGGTGGGGCTGATCCGCAACATCCGCGCCCGGGGCGTCACGGTGCTGCTGATCGAACACGACATGAGCCTGGTGATGAAGGTTTGCGAGCAGATCGTGGTGGTCGAATACGGCTCCAAGATTGCCGAGGGCGACCCCGCCGCCATCAAGCAAAACCCCCGGGTGATCGAAGCCTACCTGGGCACAGACGAGGAGTAGAGGGGCCGGCGATGCTGCTGAAGCTCGAGAACCTGCATGTCAAATACGGCAACGTGGAGGCCCTGCACGGCATCAGCCTGGAGGTCGACGAGGGTGAAATCGTCACCATCCTGGGCGCCAACGGGGCCGGCAAATCCACCACCCTGATGGCCATCAGCGGGCTGGTCAAGGTTTCCGAGGGCAGCATCCTCTTTCGCAACACCCCGCTGCACACCCTCAAGGCCCACCAGGTGGTCAAGCGCGGGATCGCCCAGGCGCCCGAAGGCCGGCGGGTGTTCGGTACCCTGACGGTCAACGAGAACCTCAACCTGGGCGCCTTCACCGCCACCGACCCCGCCGGCAGCCAGAAGACCCTGGCCTGGATCTACACCCTTTTCCCGCGCCTCAAGGAGCGCTCCCAGCAGATGGCCGGCACCTTAAGCGGCGGCGAGCAGCAGATGCTGGCCATCGGCCGGGCGCTGATGGCCGCACCCCGGATTCTGCTGCTGGACGAACCCAGCCTGGGGCTCGCCCCCATCCTGGTGAAGACGATTTTTGAAACCATCCGCGAAATCAACCGCGCCGGTGTGACCGTCGTGCTGGTGGAGCAGAACGCGCGCGCGGCACTGAAGCTCGCCCATCGCGGCTATGTCATGGAGGTCGGCCGGGTCGTGCTGGAGGACACGGCCGAAGCCCTGCTCAGCAACCCCGAAGTGCGCAATGCCTATCTGGGCGGCCAGGCGCACTGAGGCCGCGCTGAAACGTGCCGCCGCCGGGATGCCCGCCTTCCGGGGCGTGTGCGGCATTGGCAGCGCCCCTTGGGCAGCGGGAAGAGCGGGCCGCCCGCTTTTTTTTCGAATCTCCCCAGATGTGACACGCCAGCCTGGGTTTGCGGCCAGACCAACGGAGGACCATCCCAGCCATGAAGACGCCTTCCCAAGACCCGATCGTAGCCGCCGCCCTGGGGCTGGCGGCCAGATGGCAGGACCGCGCCAACGCGCTGCTGACCCGTGAGGAGAGGCGCCTGCAGAACCAGATGCGGCGCCTGCTCTCGCACCCCCTGGACAAGGTCATCCTGACCAAGATGATGGACCAGAGCTTCCGCGCCGAGAGCCCCGCACGGGTGGCCGACCAGCTCAACACCATCTTTCGCAGGTACGGCATCCCGGCGTTTTTCAGCGTCAGCGAAACGTTCCTGGTGCGGCTGTTCATGGCGCTGGGGCGGCATTTCCCGAAACTTTCGGTGCCCCGCATCATCGCCCAGCTGCGCCGCAACAGCAGCCGCGCCATCATCGCCGGCGAACCCGAGGTGCTCATGCCCCACCTGGAAAGCCGCCGCCAGGCCGGGGTGCGGATGAACATCAACCACCTCGGGGAGGCGGTGCTGGGCGAGGAGGAGGCCCGCTACCGCCTGGAGACCTACCTGGCCGACCTCCGGCGGCCCGATATCGAGTACATTTCGGTCAAGATATCGACGATTTTCTCCCAGATTTCCTCCCTGGCCTTCGAACACACCCTGGCGGTTCTGGGAGAGCGTCTTTCCCAGCTCTACCGCGCGGCCCGGGACAATCTCTACGAAGATCGCGATGGCCGGCGGGTGCCCAAGTTCGTCAATCTGGACATGGAGGAATACCGGGATCTCGAGATCACGGCCGCGGCCTTCACCCGCACCTTGGAGCACCCCGAATTCAAGGGCCACGCCGCCGGTATCGTTCTGCAGGCCTACCTGCCGGACTCCTACCACCTCCAGCGGGAGCTGACCGACTGGGCCCGGCGGCGGGTGGCCGACGGTGGCAGCCCCATCAAGATCCGTATCGTTAAGGGCGCCAACATGGAAATGGAGCAGGTCGAGGCCGCCCTCAACAACTGGCCCCTGGCGCCCTACGACAACAAAAAGGACGTCGACGCCAACTACAAGCGCATGGTGGCCTTCGGCATGCTTCCGGAAAACATCCGGGCGGTGCATTTGGGTGTGGCCTCGCACAATCTCTTCGACCTGGCCTATGCCTGCGAGCTCGCCCGCCACCACGGCGTTTCCGACTGCTTCTCCTTCGAGATGCTGGAGGGCATGGCCGACCACGTGCGCCGCGCCGTCCAGGAAATCTCCGGCGACGTCCTGCTCTATGCCCCCGTGGCCACCCAAGACCAGTTCATCAACGCCATCGCCTACCTGATCCGGCGCCTGGATGAAAACACCGCCGAGGAAAACTTCCTGCGGCACTCCTTCGACCTGCAGACCGGCTCCGCCCGCTGGAACTTTCTAAAAAACCAGTTTCTGGAGGCCCTCGCCCACCAGGAGCGGGCCGGCAAGACCCCCCATCGCATTCAGGACCGCGGCCGGGAGGAATTCCCCGAGGAGATGGGCACCTTCCACACGCGCGCCTTCACCAACGAGCCCGACACCGACTGGGCGGTGGCCGCCAACCGCCGCTGGGCCGACGGGATTCGCCGGAAGTGGCGCAAATCCGCTGATGACCCCCCCCTGGAGATTCCCCTGGTGCTGGCCGGCCGGGAGGTGTTTGCCGAGCGTGAGATCCGCGAGGTGGTCGACCCCAACCAGATTGCCGAATCCAGCGCTGTGCGGATCCGCGTGGCGCGCTGCGCCCTGGCCAGCCGCGAGGACGTCGCCCGGGCGGTGGCGGTGGCCAAGGCCGACCCCGACGGGTGGCGCGCCAAGTCTTACGCCGAGCGCCACGCGGTGCTCGACCGGGTGGCCATGGCCCTGCGCCGGGCGCGCGCCGACCTGATGGGCGCAGCTGCGGCCAACACCGGCAAGGTTCTGACCGAATCCGACCCCGAGGTGTCCGAGGCGGTGGATTTTGCCGAATTCTATCCCTTCAGCGCGCAGCGCTTTGCCAATCTGGAAACCGTTGCCTGCGCCGGCCGGGGGGTCGGGCTGGTCATCACCCCCTGGAACTTTCCCATCGCGATCCCCTGCGGCGGGCTAAGCGCCGCGCTCGCCGCCGGCAACACCGTGATCTTCAAACCGGCGTCGGCCGCAGTGCTGAGCGCATGGCAGCTGTGTTGTGCGTTCTGGGAGGCCGGTGTGTCGCGCAACGTGCTGCAGTTTCTGCCCTGCGCCGGCGGCTCCACCGGCCGCGAGCTGGCCGCCCACCCCGATGTGGATTTCATTATTTTGACCGGCGGCACGGACACCGGCCTGGCCCTTCTGCGGCAGCGTCCCGAGCTGCGCCTGGCGGCCGAGACCGGCGGTAAAAACGCCACCATCGTAACGGCCATGTCCGACCGCGACCAGGCCATCAAGAACATGCTGCACTCGGCCTTCAGCAACAGCGGCCAGAAGTGCTCGGCCACCTCGCTGCTGATCCTGGAAAGGGAGGTCTACGACAGCCCAGCGTTTCGCAAGCATCTGGTGGATGCCGCCAGCAGCCTGGCGGTGGGCTCCGCCTGGGATTTCGAAAACAAGGTCGGGCCGCTGATCCAGCCGCCGCGCGGCGACCTGCTGCGAGCCCTGACCACGCTTGAGCCCGGCGAATCCTGGGCCCTGGTTCCGCGCCCGGCCAAGGACAACCCCTACCTCTGGACGCCGGGGATCAAGTGGGGGGTGCAGCCGGGCAGCTACACCCATCTCACCGAGTTCTTCGGCCCGGTGCTGGGCGTGATGCGCGCCGAGAATCTGGAACACGCCATCCGCCTGGTCAACCAGACCGGCTACGGCCTGACCTCGGGGCTCGAAAGCCTCGACAAACGCGAGCAGGCCCGCTGGATCGCCGGCATCCGGGCCGGCAACCTCTACATCAACCGCGGCACCACCGGGGCCATCGTGCTGCGGCAGCCCTTCGGCGGCATGCGCAAATCGGCCCTGGGGGCCGGCATCAAGGCCGGCAGCCCGAATTACGTCACCCAGTTCATGACTTTCCGCGACACCGCCCCGCCGGTGGTCGGCGCCCTGGAGAAGGAGAGCGCCCTGCTGCGGCTGATCCAGGAATGGCAGCAGAATCTCGCCTGGGGGGCGTTTGACCCGGCGCTGCGGGCCGACTTGGATAAAACCGTGCGCGCCGTCAAGAGCTACCTCTACCACTACGAGCAGGAATTCTCCCGGTCCAAGGACTATTTTCACCTCCGCGGCCAGGACAACATCTTTCGCTACCGGCCGGTGGGCGCCGTGGCCGTGCGGCTGGATCGGCGCGACAGCCTCTTCGACGCCCTGGCGCGCATCGCCGCGGTCCGGATCGCCCGCTGCCCCCTGCGGGTGAGCATCCCGCCCGCGTTGGACAATGCGGTCACAACTTTTCTCGACGGCCGGGAGGGTCGACGGCTGGTGGACGGGGCCGAGGTGGTTCGCGAGGCGGATGCGGCCCTGGCCGGCCAGCTGCAAAATCTGGAGCGCATCCGCTATGCCGGACCGGAGCGGGTGCCGGCGGCGGTGTTCGCCGCGGCGGCCAGGACCGGGTTTTACATCGCCCGCAACCCGGTGCTGATGGAGGGACGGATCGAGATGCTGAACTACTTCCTGGAGCAGAGCATCTGCGACAGCTACCACCGCTACGGCAACCTGGGAGAGCGGGCGCTTTGAGTTGCAGGCCCATGGCCCCGGGCCGCCCGCCGGCAGAGGGGACCTTCCATGGGTTCGAACCCTGATGAGCTTCGGCGCCAGACGGCCGCCGCGGCCCCGGTTGCCGGGGTCGTACTGGCGGCCGGAAGCAGCCGCCGGATGGGCTGCCCCAAACAGCTGCTGCCCTTTAGGGGCAAACCGCTGCTGGCCCATGTGGTGGCCAGTGCCCGGGATGCCGGCCTGCAGCCGGTGGTCGTGGTGCTGGGACACGGCGCCGCCCGGGTTCGCCGGGAAGTGGACCTCAGCGACACCCGGGTGACCATCAATCCGGATTACCGACGCGGTCAGAGCACCTCCCTCATTCGGGGCCTTGCAGCCCTGCCCCCGGCCTGCCCGGCGGCCCTTTTCCTGCTGGGCGACCAGCCCCTGGTCACGCCGGGTCTGATCGCGCGGGTCCTGGCCGGCTACCGGCGAAACCTCGCCCCGGTGGTGGTGCCGACCTTCAGGGGGCGCCGGGGCAATCCGGTGCTGATCGACCGGTCGCTTTTCCCGCGTCTGGGCACCCTGAGCGGTGATGTGGGGGCCCGCGGGCTTTTGCGGGAGTATGCCGGCCGGATCGAATGGGTCGCGGTGGCGGATCCCGGGATTCATCTGGATGTGGACACCTGGCAGGACTACCAGGATCTCAAGGCCCTTGAAACCCGATTCCCCTGACCCGAACCTGGACGACCCGCGGCCCTCGGGGGGTGCGCACCCATCTTCCCGCCCGGAGGAAATCCCGCTCATGGGCGCACGCCACCGGGTCGTGTTTCAGCCCATGGGGGTTGCGGTCCAGGCCGAAGCCGGGACGACCCTGGGAGACCTGGCCCCGCCGGGCATCCCGATCCGCTTCGACTGCGGCGGCAAGGGGGTCTGCGGCCAGTGCCGGGTGATTGCCGAGCCCGCCGCCCACCTCTCGCCGCCGAGCCAGGCCGAAGCCGAAAGCCTGGGGCCGGATGTGCTGGCCCGATCGGTCCGGCTGGCCTGCCAGGCCCGCATCCTGG